>JACQFK010000176.1 GCA_016200125.1 Planctomycetota bacterium | reverse complement strand
TGCGGCAGGGCAGGCTCGTCGGGATGCTGACCCTGGAGCACATCGGCAAGTGGCTGATGGTCCGAGGCGCTGTGCATCGTGGGGACGCACCGACCCGTGGGCCGGGTCTGGAGCCGCTTCCCCCGGCTGGTGCGGGACCTGTCGCTGGCCTGCGGGAAGCCCGTGAACCTGGTCCTGGAAGGCGAGTCGACCGAGCTCGACCGCTCGGTGCTCGAGGCGATCGCGGATCCCCTCGTCCACATGATCCGCAACGCCGTCGACCACGGGATCGAGCCGCGCGCGGAGCGCGCGGCGCTCGGCAAGCCGGAGGAAGGCCGTATCCTGCTCCGCGCGTATCACGAGGGTGGCCAGGTCCTCCTCGAGGTCTCGGACGACGGCGCCGGCATGGATCCCGCCCGGCTCCGGCGCCGGGCGGTGGAGACCGGACATCTCACGACGGATCAGGCCGCCCGCGTGGACGATCACGAGGCGCTGGAGCTGATCTTCCTGCCCGGCTTCTCGACGGCGGCCGAAGTCACGACGCTCTCGGGCCGGGGCGTGGGGATGGACGTGGTCCGTTCGAACCTGCAGTCGATCGGCGGCAGCGTCGAGATCCGGACCCGCCCGGGCGCGGGGACGCTGTTCCGCCTGAAGATCCCGCTGACGCTGGCGATCATCCCGGCGCTGATCCTCACGGCGGGCGGCGAACAGTTCGCGATCCCACAGGTGACGCTCGTGGAGCTCGTGCGGGTCGAGGCCGCCGAATCCGCCTTCGAGACGCTGCACAGCGTCCCGGTGTTCCGGCTGCGCAGCCAGCTCCTCCCGTTGGTGTTCCTGAAGAAGCTCCTCGGCCTCGACGGAACGGAATCGAACGCGACGGGGCCCGCCACGATCGTCGTGCTCCAGGCGGGCGATTCCCTGTTCGGCCTCGTGGTCGACTCGGTCCAGGACACCGCGGAGATCGTGGTGAAGCCGCTGAGCCGCCACCTCAGGGGCCTCCGCGTGTACGCCGGCGCGACCGTCCTGGGCGACGGCCGCGTCGCGCTCATCCTGGACGTCCCCGGACTGGCCCAGACCGCCCGGGTCACCTCGGGCGAGACCTCGCGCAGCCGCAGCGCTCCGAAGCCCGCGGCTGCCGTCGAGGCCAAGCCGCGCGAACCGCTGATCCTCCTCCGGGGCCCCGGCGGCGGCCGCATTGCGCTGCCGATGGGCCGCGTGGCCCGCCTCGAGGAGATCGAGCGGTCCTCGATCGAGCGGGTCGGCGACCGGGACGTGGTCCAGTATCGCGACGAGATCCTCTCCCTGGTCGACGTCTCGGCCGCGCTGCCGGAGCGGCGCCGCGGCCCGCGGCCGCCCGCCGACGGGGAGGAGTCCGCCCCCTCCGGGAAGCTGCAGGTGGTCGTGATCTCGGCCGGCGGGCGCCGCACCGGCCTCGTCGTCGACCGGGTCCTCGACATCGTCGAGGAGACGCTCGACGGACTCCGGCCCGCGAGCCGTCCCGGCATCGAAGGCTGCGCCGTCATCCGCGGCCGGGTGACGGAGATTCTGGACGTCGACGCCCTGCTGGCCCAGGCCGTGCCGCCGGAGCCGGGAGGCCTCTCATGACCCCCCTGCGCCGGCTCTGCTCGTTCCGACTGGACCCGCAGCTGTTCGGGATCGACGTCGACCGCGTGCAGGAGGTGGTCCGGACGTCGCGCATGACGGCGGTCCCGCTGGCCCCCCCGGGCATCGCGGGGCTGATCAACCTCCGCGGCCAGGTCGTGGCCGCCTTCGACCTCCGGGTGCGGCTGAAGCTGCCGGGCCGTCCCGCGGGCGGAGGAGGCATCAACATCATCGTGCGCTCGGCCGACGGTCCCGTCGGCCTCCTGGTGGACGAGATCCGGGACGTGATCGCGCTGGACGAGCGGACCTTCGAGCCGCCTCCCGAGACGCTCGGGGACGACGCGCTGGAGCTCATCGGCGGCGCCTACAAGCTCAAGGACCGTCTCCTCCTGGCGCTCGATCTGGATCGCGCGCTTTCCACGCTCGTGGCGCCGGCGTCGGCGGCGCGGACGACCCCGGACGACCGGCAGCAGGAAAGGAAATAGACCATGTTCAAGAACCTCTCGGTGAAGGCGAAGCTCCTCGGCCTCGTGGGCCTCTCCGCGGCGGGCCTGGCGGCCTTCGGGATCTTCTCCTACGACACCGTGAACACCGTCAAGGTGCACGGCCCCTACTACCGCAGCATCGTGCAGGGGAAGGACGTGATCGCCGACGTCCTCCCGCCGCCCGAGTACATCATCGAGTCCTTCCTGGTGGTCCTGCAGATGGCCGAGGAGACGGACAAGGGGCGGCTCGCGGCGTTCGCGGAGCGGGGGAAGAAGCTCAAGGACGAATACGACGAGCGGCACGCCTTCTGGAACAAGGACCTGGCCGAGGGGAAGCTCAAGGAGCTGCTCATCGTCCAGTCCTACCGGCCCGCCATGAAGTTCTTCGAGGTCCGGGACACCCAGTTCGTCCCCGCGATCCTGAAGGGCGACCAGGCGGCGGCGCGGACGCTGGCCTTCGGCACCCTCCGGGAGCTCTACGACGAGCACCGGGTGAAGATCCAGGACTGGGACCGCCGGGGCAGCCAGGACGACGTGGTCTCCCTCGCCACCCGGAGGAACCAGGAGGACGAGCAGACCGCCGGCGACGTGATCGCGGGCAGGATGACCTTCCTCGCCTTCCTCGGCGGGGGCGTCATCGTCGGCGTCTTCCTGCTGAGCCTGGTCTTCGTCCGCCAGATCACCGTCCCCCTGGCGGCCGTGACGGATGCGGCCGAGAACATCGCCCGCTGCAACCTCAAGATCGACCCGCTGAAGTACGACTCCAGGGACGAGCTCGGAC
>JACQFK010000175.1 GCA_016200125.1 Planctomycetota bacterium | reverse complement strand
GGGTATCCGCCAGCCGTCGTCTTTCGCAACCAGACCCATTGCTTTCCCCCTCTCGGCGGGCTCCCTTGCCCGCTGTAAGGGTTATCGGCACTTTTGGTCGGCTACTGAGATAGATTCTAAGTACCCGGAATAATGGCTCAGGAAGTGAAAAGTGTCGGCGGCGCGAGGATCGCCGAGTGCAAGCACAAGGGCCGGCCGATCCCGATCAAGGACAAGCGGAACTCCCAACTCCCAATCCCGACGTCCCTCCCATGCAGACCGGCGGACGGTTGGGATTTGGATTTCTGGATTTTATTGGGCGTTGGGAGTCGGGAGTTTCATACCCGGCGCACGTCGAGCCGGTCCGCCGCCTGCAGGATCTGAGTGAAGGGCACCTGGTCCGCCAGCTCCCGCAGCGTCGTCAGGCCGGCCAGGAGCTTTCCCAGCGCGTCCGCCACCAGCGGCTGGAAGCCGCCCCGCAGGGACCTGACCCCGCTGGCGTCGCCGTATTCGAACACCGCGACGTGTCCCTCATGGCCGCTGCGGCCGCAGGCGTCGCAGCCCTTCCCCCGCCGGAGCGGGACGCCCTGGAGCAGCGGGAGAAGGCGGAGGTCCTCGAGCGTCGCCGCCTCCTCGACGTACTCCTCGCGGCAGCCCGCGCAGACCCGGCGGAGCAGCCGCTGGTTGAGCCCCGCGCGCAGCGCGGTGGCGAGGAGATGGCCGTCGACCTTGAGCGCCTCCAGCCGCGCGACCGCCCCCGCCGCGTCGGCCGCCTCCTGCGCGATGACCACGAGCCGCCCTTCGACGGCCGCGCGCAGCGCCCGCGCGGCCGCGGAGGGGCTCGCCGGCTCGTCGAGGGCCAGGGCGTCGGGGTCGCCGCGGAGCGCCTCCTCGAGCGCCGCGAGGCTCGCTCGGCCGTCGAGCGCCGCGGCCTGTAGTTTCTGCCGCCGCAGCTCCTTCACGATCGCCGCGAGCGTCGTGCTCTTCCCGGAGCCGGCCGGGCCCGTGATCAGGACAAGCCCCTGGCGCTCCGACAGGGCCTTGAGCAGCCGCTTCAGAATCTCCGCCGGCATGCCCAGTTCGGCGAGCGAGGGTCCGGCGGCCGCGGGGGCCGCCCCGGCCGGCGGCGCCGGGGCCGTCCGGGCCCGCCGCCGGAGCAGCTGATGGGCCTTGACGAGGATGCCGGCGACGTCGATCTCTCCCACCGGGATGGCCTCGACGGCGAGCCCCAGCAGGTGTTCGAGCTCGTCGATCCCGTCGTCGGGAGGCTTCCCCGCCGGCACGGCCACGAACAGGATGCCGTCCTTGCGGTGGACGGGGAGGATGCGGTTCTCGAACGCGAGCGATTCGGGCACGAGCTGGAGCAGGTCCGGCTGGAGAAGGAGCCCGTCGACGTCGAAGGCTTCCCCGGCGGCCCGCCGCGTGAGGGCCATGACGAGGTCCTCCGCGAAGACGCAGGAGGCGCCGATCTCCGCCAGGTAGCGGGCGACCTCGCCGGCGTGTCCGTTGCCGCTCTTCACGATGCTGGATTCTACGCCGCGGCCCGGGCTGATGGGCAGCCGAAATCAGGCGGGGCCGACCCCGGGGCCGCGCGCCGGGTAATAAGAGTAGGCCATGATGCGACCCCTGCGCGCGAGCCTGCTCCTTCTCCTCGCGCTCGGGGTCCCTTCGCCGGCCCAGCCCGCCGGTCAGGCCGATCCGCAGGCCCCCGATTTCGACCGCGCCGTCCTCCCCATCCTGTCCAACCACTGCTACTTCTGCCACGGGCCCGACGCGAAGAAGCGCAAGGGCGACCTCCGGCTCGACGACGAGAAGGAGGCCAAGAAGTCCGCCATCGTCCCCGGCCGGAGCGCCAAGAGCGAGCTCGTCGCGCGCATCCTGTCGTCCGACCCCGACGAGATGATGCCGCCGCCCAAGGCCAACAAGAAGCTGAGCCGCGAGCAGATCGAGACGCTCAAGAAGTGGATCGACGCCGGCGCCCCCTGGGACGAGCACTGGTCCTTCCGCCCGCTCCGCAAGCCGCCCCTCCCCCCGGGAGCCGCCCACCCGGTGGACGCCTTCATCGGCGCGCGGCTGGCCCGGGAGAACCTCCGCCCCTCCCCCCCCCGAGGCCGACCGCACGACGCTGCTTCGAAGGGTGACGCTCGACCTCACGGGACTTCCCCCGACGCCCGAGGAGTCCGACGCCTTCCTCGCCGACCGCAGCCCGGATGCCTACGGGAAGGTCGTCGACCGCCTGCTCGCTTCGCCCCGCTACGGCGAGCGGATGGCCTGGGACTGGATGGAGATCTCCCGCTACGCCGACTCGAACGGCTACCAGGGGGACGGCGAGCGCACGATGTGGCCCTGGCGCGACTGGGTGGTCCGCGCCTTCAACGAGAACCTCCCCTACGACCGCTTCACCGTCTGGCAGCTGGCGGGCGACCAGCTCCCGGACGCGACGCGCGACCAGAAGCTCGCCACCGGCTTCTGCCGGAACCACCCGATCAACGGCGAAGGCGGCCGGATCGCGGAGGAGAACCGCATCGAGTACGTCTTCGACATGACCGAGACCATGGGCACCGTCTGGCTCGGCCTCACCCTCACCTGCACGCGCTGCCACGACCACAAATTCGATCCCGTCTCGAAGAAGGACTACTTCGGCCTCTTCGCCTTCTTCAACCAGACCCCGGTGACGGGCGGCGGAGGCGATCCGCAGACGGCCCCGGTGCTCGAGATGTCCACCCCGGAGCAGGCCGAGAAGATCGCGAAGCTCGACGCCGACTTCGCGGCCGCCGCCGCGGAGATCCGGGCGGAGGACGGCGGACTGGGCGAGGCGCTCGAGAAGAATCCGAAGTTCGGGGAGATCCTCAGGACGGTTCCGGAGAAGCGGAGCCGCCAGCAGTACGAGGACCTCTACAAGGGATTCGAGAAGGACGCGCCCTCCTACGCCGCGCTCGCGAAAAAACTGCGCGACCTCTCCGACCAGCGGAGCGCCGCCCGGAAGGCCGTCACGCGCGTCATGGTCATGGAGGACATGGCCAAGCCGCGCAAGACGCAGGTGCTCGACAAGGGGCTCTACGACAAGCGCCTCGACGAGATCTCGGCGGGCGTGCCCGCCCGGCTCCCGCCGCTGTCGGGCGACGGGCCGGTCAACCGCCTGGCCCTCGCCCGCTGGCTGGTCTCGCCCGAGCATCCCCTGACCGCGCGGGTCAGCGTCAACCGCTTCTGGCAGATGCTCTTCGGCATCGGCCTCACGAAGACCTCCGAGGATTTCGGCCGCCAGGGCGAGTTCCCCGTCCACCGCGAGCTCCTCGACTGGCTCGCCGCCGACTTCCGCGAATCCGGCTGGGACGTCAAGCGCCTGCTCCGGCTGGTCGTGACCAGCGCGGCCTACCGCCGGTCGTCGCGCGTGACCCCGGAGCTCCTGGCGGCCGATCCCGCCAACCGCCTCCTCGCCCGCGGGCCGCGATACCGGATGCCGTCCTTCATGATCCGCGACCAGGCCCTGGCTGCGAGCGGCCTGCTCGTCGACCGGCCGGGCGGCCCGCCGGTCAATCCCTACCAGCCCTCGGGCGTCTGGGAGGAGACCACCTTCGGCAACAAGCGCTACAAGCAGGATCACGGCGAGGCGCTCTACCGGCGCAGCCTCTACGTCTTCTGGCGGCGGATCATCGGACCCACGATGTTCTTCGACACCCAGTCGCGCTCGACCTGCGTGGTGAAGCCCACGCGGACGAACACGCCGCTCCAGGCGCTCGCGACGCTCAACGATCCGACCTACGTCGAGGCGGCCCGCGCCCTCGCCGAGCGGGCGGTCGAGGCGAAGGACGACGCAGCGCGTCTCGACCGCGCCTTCCGGCTCGTCCTGGCCCGGACGCCGCGGGACGAGGAGCGGAAGGTCCTGCTGGCGGGGCTGGATCGCCTCCGCCGCGAGTTCGCCGCGAGGCCGGACGACGCGAAGAAGCTGCTCAAGGTCGGCGAGTCGAAGCGGAACGAATCGATCGATCCCGTCGAGCACGCCGCCTGGGCGTCGCTCGCGCTCTCGCTCCTGAACCTCGACGAGGCGCTGAAGAAGGAATGAACCCCCTCGACGAACACCGTCTCCTCCTCACGCGCCGCGAGCTCTTCAGGAAGGGCGCGCTGGGCCTCGGCGCCGCGGCGCTCGGGTCGCTGCTCTCGCGCGACGCGGAGGCCGCCGGCGGCCTCCCCGGCCTGCCCCACTTCGCCCCGAAGGCGAAGCGCGTGATCTACCTCTTCATGAACGGCGCGCCGACGCACGTCGACCTCTTCGACTACAAGCCGAAGCTCCAGGAGATGCACGGCAAGCCGGTTCCCCAGGAGTACCTGGGCACGAAGCGCTTCAGCACGATGACGGGCGATCCGAAGGGGAAACTGCTGCTGGCGCCCGTCGAGCCCTTCCGGCAGTACGGCCAGATCGGGGCCTGGGTGAGCGGACTGATGCCCCACACCGCCCGCGTCGCGGACGACCTCTGCTTCATCAAGTCGATGCACACCGAGCAGGTCAACCACGCGCCGGCGATCTCCTTCATGCTCAGCGGCGGCGAGGCGCCGGGCCGCCCCACGATGGGCGCCTGGATGCACTACGGCCTGGGCAGCCTGACGGAGAACCTCCCCGCCTTCGCCGTCATGACCTCGGTGAGCAAGGGGACGACCTGCGGCCAGATCTTCTACGACTTCTACTGGGCCTCGGGCTTCCTGCCCTCCCGCTACCAGGGCGTCAAGCTCCGGGGCAGCGGCGACCCGGTGCTCTATCTCTCGAACCCGGACGGCATGAGCCGCGAGACCCGCCGCGGGATGCTGGACGACGTCGCGCGGCTGAACGAGATGAAGCTGCGCGAGTCGGGCGACCCCGAGATCGCGACGCGCATCGCGCAGTACGAGATGGCCTACCGGATGCAGACCAGCGTTCCCGAGCTGGCCGATCTCTCGAAGGAGCCGAAGGAGGTCCTCGACCTCTACGGCCCGCAGGTGAAGGAGCAGGGCAGCTTCGCCTACAACTGCCTGATGGCGCGGCGGCTGGTCGAGCGCGGCGTCCGCTTCGTCCAGCTCATGCACGCCGGCTGGGACCAGCACAACAGCCTGACCACCGAGCTCTACACGCAGTGCCGCGACACCGACCAGCCGAGCGCCGGGCTGCTCCGGGACCTCAAGCAGCGCGGCCTGCTCGACGACACGCTGCTGATCTGGGGCGGCGAGTTCGGCCGCACGCCCTTCCTCCAGGGGAATCTGGCCGACCGCCCCCGCTGGGGCCGCGACCACCACCCCTACGCCTTCACGCTCTGGATGTCGGGCGGCGGCGTGAAGCCGGGCCTCACGCACGGCGAGTCGGACGACCTGGGCATCAACGTCGCCAAGGACGCCGTCCACGTCCACGACTTCCAGGCGACGGTCCTCCACCTGCTGGGGATCCAGCACGAGCGCCTGACCTTCAAGTTCCAGGGCCGCGACTTCCGCCTGACCGACGTGCACGGCCACGTGGTGGACCGGATCCTCGCCTGAGCTGTTGTGCGAGGCTGCGAAATCAGGTACGATCCGGTCATGCGGTCGACGCCGTCCCGGCGACAATCCTAGCGACCCATTTCCCCGCTCGACCCCCCCTCATGGGCGACTCTCCGATTGAATTCAATGGGCCGTGGTGTAACGGTAGCACGAGGGATTTTGGATCCCTCTGTTCAGGTTCGAATCCTGACGGCCCAACCACCTCGACTCCGCGGAGTCGAGGTGGTTGTGGTGAGCGAGGCGCGAAGCGCCGAGTCGAACCACCGATGCGGTCCGACGTCTGCGATTGAATTGCACAAAGGAGCGGCGTGACCTCCTTCCTCTCCGCCCTCTCCTACCCCTTCCGCGGCCTCGCGTTCTTCCTCCGCCGGCCCGCCCTCTGGAAATACTTCGCCGCGGCCCTCGCCATCAACGTCGTCCTCTTCGCCGTCCTCACGATCCTCTTCATCCACTACCGCGCCGAACTCGTCGATGGCTCCTCACGGGGGCCGTCGCCGTCGCCGGGCTCTTCCTCTTCACGATCGTCGGCAACGTCCTCGCGTCCCCCTTCCTCGACGCCATGACCGAACGCATCCTCGCGGAGCTCGGGGAGACCCTGCCCCCTTCGCGCGGCGCCGGCCGGGCCCTGCTCCGCGCCCTCGGCAACCAGTCCCTCAAGCTCCTCTTCTTCGGCGCGATCCAGGCCGCGCTCCTCCTCCTGCACCTGATCCCCGGCGTCGGCTCCGTCCTCCATCCCCTCCTCTCCGCCTTCGTCGGCGTCCTCTTCCTCGGCTTCGAGTACCTCGACTACCCGCTCGACGCCCGCCGGGTCCCGGTCCCCGGACGCTTCGGGTGGATGCTCAAGAACCTGGGCGCAACCCTGGGCTTCGGCGTCGTCCTCTTCCCCGTCCTCCTCGTCCCTTTCGTCGGCTACGTCTCCCTGCCCCTCGCCGTCGCCGGCGCCGCCCTGCTGGCGCACAATATTGACTCCCCGCAGGGAAGAATGTAGTTTGAACCGGATTGAGGGAGGAGTATGGCGGGCGGCCCCGACAAGAACCAGTCGGACTGGTTCGCGGAGTTCAAGAAGGTCAACAAGGGTGCTCCTCCCGGCACACCCAGCAAGCCGGACTCCACCCCCGCGGGCGCCAAGAAGGACTCCGAGCGCCGCCGGCACAGCCGCTTTGAAATCGACGAGTGCCAGGCCAACCTCTACCGCGAGGGCATCCTCAGCGTCTTCGGCGTCGGCAAGGGCAACCGCGCCCGCGCGGCGCTGGACCTCTCCGAGGGCGGCGTCCGCTTCCTCATCCACGAGCGGCTTCCCGTCGGCACCAAGGTCCGCATGAACATCCAGATGGAGAAGTACAAGGACGAGATCGAGGCGTCCGGCGAGGTGCGCTGGTGCTACCAGAGCGCGAAGAACGTCGAGGACTTCTACGCCGGCGTCCAGTTCGAGAATCTCGACCCCGTCCAGAAGCGCAAGATCGCCCTCATGCGCGAATGGTTCACGTCCCCTCAGTACCGCGCCGTCCGCGAGACGAAGCGGAAAGGGAAGGCGGGCGATTTGTCTTTCCCGAAATAAGCCTCGCCCGGATGGCCCGCGCGGCGGCCGCGACGTCCGGCGCCGCGATCACCCCCGCGCAGACCGCCGCCCGCACCAGCGCCGGCGACGCGTTCTCCCGCGTGATTCCGCCGATGCAGAAGAAGGGGAGGTCCAGCCGCTTGATCGCCGCGAGATACGAGAAGCCCTTCGGCGCGAGATCCGGCTTGAGCGGCGTCGCGAACATCGGCCCGCAGGAGAGGTAGTCCGCGCCGTCCGCCTTCGCCTGCCGCGCCTCGGCCAGCGAATGGGTCGTCGCGCCGATGATCCCCAGGCCGAGGCGCCGGGCGTCGGCGACCGGCAGGTCCTCGAGGCCCAGGTGGACGCCGTCGGCGCCCGAGGCCAGCGCCACGTCCGGCCGGTCGTTCACGATGAAGATCGCGTCGGGCACCGCCGCGCGGATCGCCTTTGCGAGCCCGAGGTCCACGCGCGGCTTCTGGCGGAGCTGGACCAGGTCCGCCCAGCCGCGCACGGCCTCCTCGGCCACGCGGGGCAGCGGGCGCCGGGTCACCGAGGGGTCGAGCAGCACGTAGAGCCGCGCCGCCTCGAGCCGGCTCCGCGGATCGTCCAGCTCCTTCTCGACCGCGTAGAGCTCGAAGCGCCGCCGGTGGGCCTCGCGCGAAAGCCCCGGCAGGCGGCCCTTGGCGATCTCCTCGATCGACCGCAGCGCCTCGCCCGCTCGCTTCAGGTTGGCGGCGGCCACGTCGCGGATCGGGCGCGGGCCCTCGACCTCCAGGTCGCCGTCCCGACCCACGTCGCGGACGGAGTCGCGGGCCAGGAGGAGCTCCCGCGCCCAGGGCCGGGCGCAGGCGTCGAGGGCGTGGCGCGCCTCCTTGAGCTTCGCCGCCGCGGCGGCGTCGTCGTGGTGGAAGCGGGCGATGTCCTCGAGCACGCGGAGCGCCTCGCGGGCGCGGTTCAGGTTGGCGTCGAGGATCCGGAAGACGGACCGCATGGGAGGAATTGTAACATTGGGCTATTGTGGAATTGCCGGATAGTCGGCGTGTGCCCCTGCAACCCTTGAGGACGCCCTGGGGAGGCCGGGAGACAAGGCCGCTTCTCCCGGACAGAGGCAGGTTTCCGCTTCTTCTGCAACAGCGCCCTATGACTGCCTTCCAATAGCCCGATGCTTCAACAGCTCAACTCATCACTCGGTCCACTTCGCCTTCAGCGCGACCCGCTCCCCCTGGCGGAGCACGACGATCTCCGTCTCCTTCCCCGGCTTCACCTTCTCGGTGAGCACCCGGCGCAGCTCGTCGCGGGTGCCGCCGCGGGGCAGCGTCGTGCCGGCGAGCGAGAGGACCACGTCGCCCACCTTGACCCCCGCGGCCTCGGCGGCGCTTCCGGTCTTCACGGCGTCCACGCGCAGGCCGCCCTGCTGCGCCGCGAGCTTGAGCCCGTTGCAGTCGGCGTCGTCGAGCTCCTGGACGGTGACGCCCATCACGCGCGTCTGGACGGGCGGCTCGAGGTCGGGCAGGTTGAAGCCGGGCCGCGACTTCCCCGCGAACTTCGGCTTCTCGTCGAGGCCGCCCATCTCGAGGAGGATGTCCATCGAGGTGTTCGCCACCTTGACCATGTTGTCGTAGGCCAGCTTCTCGGCGTGGTCGCTCGGACGGTGGTAGTCGGCGTGGAAGCCGGAGAAGAAGAAGGCGTAGGGGACCCGCTTGTCGGCGAAGGAGGAATGGTCGCTGTCGCCGCCCATCAGGGTCACCGTGTCGTTCAGCTTCGCCTTGAGGCCGGAAGCCGCCACCGCGCGCTCGACCGCCTTGCGGATCACGCCGGCGTCGCCCGAGCCCACGCCGTGGATCTCGATGGGCTTCGTCGGGTTGCGGCCCACCATGTCGAGGTTCAGCATGAAGGCGTGCTGGTCGATCGAGCCGCCGAGGGGGTGGTTCGTGTACCAGCGGGAGCCGACCAGCCCCGCCTCCTCGCCGCTGAAGCACATGAAGACCAGGGTCCGCCGCGAGCTGAGGCCGCCCTCGCCGAAGGCCTGGGCGAGGGCCAGCACGCAAGTCGTGCCCGAGCCGTTGTCGTCCGCGCCGTTCCAGATCGTGTCGTCGCCCTTCCCGCCCATGCGGCCGAAGTCGCGCTGGTCGGCCGTGCCGACGTGGTCGTAGTGGGCGCCCACCACCACGTACTCGCTCTTGAGCTGGGGGTCGCTCCCCTCGATGAGGCCGATCACGTTCTTCGTGTCCTTCCCCGCGAGCCGGAACTTCTGGAAGTAGCCGCCGGCGTCGCCGGCGGGCTTGAGGCCCGACTTCTTGAAGACGCCCGCGATGTAGTCCGCCGCCTTGTCGCAGCCCGGGTAGCCGGCGCAGCGGCCCTCCAGCTCGTCGCTCGCCAGGTAGGAGGCGTGCTTCTTGAGCAGGTCGGTCGTGACGACAGCCTTCGCCTTCTCGGACGAGGGCGCCGGGGTCCTGGCCGCCGCGGGCGCAGGTTCCGTCTTCGTGCCCCGCAGCTCCTGCCGGACGAGGTCGAGCAGCTCGGCGCGCGACCGCTCCGATTCCTGCTTGAGCGCGGCATCGATCTTCTTCAGGATCTCGGCGGCGCGGTCGGTCGAGTCCTGCGCGGCGAGCGGGGAGAGCAGGACGGCGAAGAGCAGGAAGGACAGGAGTCGGCGCATCGTTCCTCCGTTCGTCAGGGCCACCTACATTATACGGGACGGCTCAGAGTTTGATGGTCTTCCAGCGGCCCCGGCGGTAGAGGAGGGAGAAGACGGCGCTGCGGACGGCCCAGTCGGCGATCATGGTGATCCAGATGCCGTTCAGGCCCAGCCCCAGCGGGAAGGCGAGCGCCCAGGCGAGCGGGACCCGCACGCCCCAGACGCCGAGGATGCCGACGATGACGGGGCTCCTCGTGTCCCCCGCCCCCCGCAGCGCGCCGCCGAGCGCCATGCCCATCGCCATGAAGGGCTGCTCGGCCGCCGAGATCTTGAGGCAGGCCGCGGCGGCCGCCACCGTCGCCGCCTCCCCAGGGCCGCGCAGGAAGAGCCGCACCAGCGGCTCCGCGCAGAAGAGGAACGCGACGCCCGCCGCCGTCAGCAGCGCGGTCGAGAGCCTCGCGCATTCGCGGAACCCGGCGTCGGCCTTGTCGGGACGGCCGGCGCCCAGGTACTGACCCACCACCGCCGACCCCGCCACCGCGAAGCCCCAGGCGGGCATGAACGTGAGCGACTCCACCGTGATCGCCGCCCGGTGGGCCGCCATCGGGATGACGCCCAGCCCGGTGATCACCTTGTTGTAGATCAGGAAGCCGCCCTGGAGGATCAGCGGCTCGACCGCCGCGGGGAGCGAGACGCGGACCAGCCGCGCGAGCGAAGCGCGCGTGACGCCGCGCAGCCCCGCGAGGGAGAGCCGCAGCGGCGACCGCGGGAGCCAGATGGCGGCGAAGAGCGCCGTGCCCTGCGCCGCGAAGGAGATCGAGGTCGCCAGCGCCGCGCCCGCCACCCCCATCGCCGGCGCCCCCAGGCGGCCGTAGATGAAGACCCAGTTCAGGAAGATGTTCAAGCCGTTCGCGGCCAGCGTCGCGACCAGGGGGAAGACCGTGCGCCCGGCCGCCCGCAGGATCCCGGTCGCGACGGCGTCCAGGCAGAAGAAGAGGAAGATCCAGGCCTCGATGCGCAGGAACCGGCGCGCCATCTCCGTCACGGCCGGCGAGTCGGGCACCCGGAAGAGCTCCGCCATGCCGGGCAGGAGGAGCAGGCCGGCGATCGTGAGCGGGATTCCCAGCGCGAAGGCGAGCGCGACGGCCGCGGAGGCCTCGCGCTCCTGCTTCGGCCGGTCGCCCTCCCCCACCGCGCGGGCGACCGTCGCGATCGTCCCCACCGACAGCGCCGACAGGACCGCGACCAGCGTGTGGGAGATGGGGCCGACGATCCCCATCGCCGCCATCGCCTCCGGGCCCACTCCGGAGATCATGTAGGTGTCCACGTAGAACATCAGCGTCTTGAGGAGCATCTGGAGGACGACGGGCCAGGCCTGGCGCATCACGTCGCGCCGGATCGCGGCCCGCTCCGCGGGGCTCAGCTGGGCTTCCATGGGGGAGCCGAGTCTACGGGCGGCGCCGAAGGAATGCAATCCGCCTCCGGAATCGGGATCCTTGGCAAGCCCCGCCCGCATAGGCTAGACTTAGGCAGACAGCCTTCCTCCCGGACCGAAAAAATCATGGGAATCAAGGGCGACGTCCGTTCGATCTCGCTGGCCAACGTCCTCCAGGACCTGGTCACCAACGAGCAGACCGGGACCCTCGCGATCCGCCACAAGAAGGAGCGCCAGGCCCTCTACCTCTGGTTCGACAAGGGGGCCCTCAAGCTCGTGGGACTGGGCAACGGCCAGGGCCCCTCCCTGCTCAACGGCCTCCTCGCGCTCGAGAAGATCCGCGCCGACGAGGCCCCCACCGTCACCGGCCGCCACACCAGCGAGGGCGGCTTCATCCGCGGCCAGCTCAAGAAGGGCAAGATCACGCGGGAGGACCTGAAGGCCGCCTGCGAGCACCAGATGGGCGAGCACCTCTGCGACGCCTTTCTCTGGAACGACGCCACCTTCGAGTTCGAGGAGGGCGAGCCCGACGACCGGGGCTTCGACGTCGACCAGCTCGACCTCGAGCCGCGCCTGGCCGTCGAGGGGGCCATCATGGAGGCCGTGCGCCGCGCCGACGAATGGGGCGAGACGCGCAAGGCGATCCTGTCGCAGAACGAGATCCTCGTGCCCGATCCCGCGCGCCTGCCCAAGGAGGCGGAGCCCTCGATCCGCCGGATCTTCGCGCTGCTCGACGGCGAGCGCTCGCTCCGCGACATCCAGGAGCTCACCCGCCTCGGGCAGTTCATGCTGCTCCGCGCGGCGGCGCTGCTCATCCGCTCGGGCGCCTGCCGGCCGCTCTCCGCGGCCGACGCCTTCGAGCGCGGCCGCGCCCGCGCCGGGAAGAAGGAGTGGGACGCCGCGCTCCGCATGGCGCGCTACGGCCTCGAGCACGAGCGGAAGAACACCGGGCTCCTCGAACTGGCCCTGCGCTGCGCGGAGGAGCTGCAGGACCACGAGGGCGCCGCCAGCTTCGCCCGCCAGCTCGCCTCCGCCCAGGCGGAGTCCGGGGCCCTCGAGCAGGCGATCAAGAGCTACCACAAGGTGCTCGCCCACGCGCCGCGCGACCTCACCGCCCACGAGCGGCTCTTCCAGACCCTCCTCCAGCTCGATCTCAAGCTGGACGCCCTCGCCGCCGGCGAGGGCCTCGCCGCGGCCTACAAGAAGGCCGGCCTCCCCGACAAGGCGCTCTCCGTCTACCAGCAGCTCGTCGAGAAGATCGGCGACCATTCGGAGCTGATCGAGTCCGTCGCCGAGATGCAGCGCCACCTGGGCGACAAGGGAGAGGCGGTCAAGCTCTACGCCCGCCTCCTTGAGCGGGCTCAAGAGGCGAAGAACGACCCGCTCTCGCTCGACTACTGCCGCACGATCCTCAAGCTCGATCCCCGCCACGAGGAGGCCCTCGACCTGCGTCAGCGGCTGGAGTCGGGCCAGGTCGAGAAGGCGCGGCAGCGCCGCCGCCTCGTCCGGACCCTGGTCGGCGGCTCGATCGCGCTCGCGCTCGTCGGCGCCGCCGCGCTCTACGAGTTCCGCGCCCGCGACACCTACGCCCTCGTCCGCTCCCCGATCCGCGACGCCCAGGAGAACAAGAGCCTCCGCGAGGTGCTCCGCCTCTACGACTCGGTCCTCGAGCGCTACCGCTACAGTCTCATCGCCCGCGAGCTGCGCCCCTACCGCGAGGACGAGGAGGCGCGCTTCATGAAGGAGGAGATGGACCGCGTCGCCGACCTCGAGAAGAAGGGGCAGCTGCCCGAGGCGATCGCGGAGCTCGAGGGGGCGGCGCCGCTCGTCCGCCAGGAGGCCCAGAAGGGCATCCTGATCGACCGCCTCGCGAAGCTCCGCGGCGACCGGGACAAGGAGGAGAAGCGCTGGACCGAGCGGCTCCGCGGCAAGGATCCCAAGGAGATCGGCGTCGAGACCAATCCGCTCGCGGTGCCGGCGCTCGTGGGCCTGCTCGGCCACGAGAAGCCGCTGATGCGCCTGGCCGCCGTGACGGCGCTCGGGGGCATCGAGGGTGAAGGCTCCGTCGCGGGGCTCATCCGCGCGCTGGCCGATCCCGAGCCCTCCATCACCCAGGAGGCGGCGGCCCATCTCGTGAGGAAGGGGCGCTCGCCCCTGCAGGCGGCGCTGATCGGCCCCCGCGAACCCGTGGCGGCCGGCGCGTCCCACCCCCTGGAGTGGCGCGTCACCAACCTGAGCGCGGCCGAGGTGGAACTGGTGCTCGACGAAGCGCCGGTCCAGCGTCTCAAGCTCACGGGCCCCAGCGGCCCGGTCGCCTACGCGCGGACCGGAGGCGGACGCCGCGTCGTGCGCCTGGGCTCCGGCGAATTCGTGGGCGGCGCCTTCCCGGAGATCACCCTGACGATGGCCGTGGCGGGACGCTACACGGCGAACTGGTCCGCCGCCGTGACCTGGAACGGGAAGCCGGTGATCCTCGCCGCGCCGCCGGTCTTCATCGACCGCCGCTGACGCTCCTCCTGCTTCCTGGTTCCTGCTTACAGCTTCGCCACCACCATGTCCCCGACCTTGTCGGTCGGCACGCCGCTCGAGGCGTCAATGGAGGGCAGCGCGTCGGACTCGAGGACCTTCTTCACCGCCGCCTCGATCCGGTCCGCCGCCTTCTTCTCCCCGATGTGCTCGAGGAGCATGCCCGCCGCGAGGATGGCCGCGAGCGGGCTGACCTTCTTCAGGCCCTTGTACTTCGGCGCCGAGCCGTGGATGGGCTCGAAGACCGAGACCTTGCCGGGATGGATGTTGCCGCCCGCGGCGATGCCCATGCCGCCCTGGATCATCGCCCCCAGGTCGGTGATGATGTCGCCGAACATGTTGGTCGTCACCAGCACGTCGAAGGACTCGGGGTTCTTCACGAACCACATGCAGGTGGCGTCGACGTAGGCGTTGTCCTTCTGGATGTCCGGGTAGTCCTTCGCGACGTGGTCGAAGACGCGCCGCAGCAGGTCGTGCGCGCGGACGGCGTTCGCCTTGTCGACGAGCGTGACCTTCTTCTTCCCGTTGCGCTTCTTCGCGACCTCGAAGGCGTAGCGGATGATGCGCTCGGTGCCCTTCCAGGTGTACCGCGCCTCCTGGATCGCCACCTCGTCCCGCGTTCCCTTCTTCTCGAAGCGCGCCTCGCCCGAGTAGGCGTCCTCGGTGTTCTCCC
>JACQFK010000035.1 GCA_016200125.1 Planctomycetota bacterium | reverse complement strand
CAGGTGGTCTGGTACGAGAACCCGGGCGCCAAGGACAAGCCCTGGAAGCGGCGGATCATCCTCGAGAAGGAGCCCAACCTGCCGGTCTGCATCCAGGCGCTCGACGTCGACGGCGACGGCAAGCTGGAGCTCATCCTGGGCGCCGACTGGCCCATCAACCCGAAGACGAAGATCTCGGGCACCGTGTGGCTGCTCAAGCGGCCCGACAATCTCGACAAGCCCTGGACGCCCATCAAGATCGACGAGGAGCCCACGATGCACCGCATGAGGGTCATCGACGTCGAGGGCAAGGGGAGGAAGGAGCTCGTCTGTTCGCCCCTCCACGGCAAGGGGACCAAGGACCAGAACGGCCCCGGCGCCTCGCTGTATATCCTCAAGCGGCCAGCCGACCCCTTCACCGGCAAGTGGACGCGCGAGATCATCGCGGACGACATCCACATCAACCACAACGTCTGGCCCATCGACTGGGACGGCGACGGCAAGGAGGAGATCGTCTCCGCGGGCTACGAGGGCATCTTCGTCCTCAAGCGAGGCGCCGACGGCAAGTGGAGCCGCACGAAGATCGGCGACGGCGACCCCGTCAAGCACGGCGCGGGCGAGGTGAAGGTCGGCAAGCTCCCAGGCGGCGCGCGCTACGTCCTGACGCCAGGTGCTCATCGACAACCACAAGGGCGGCCACGCGATCTGGACGGCCGACTTCGCGGGCGGCCACGTCGACTCGGCGATCGTCGGCTTCCGCGGCGTCCCCGAGGGCAAGAAGGAGGAGTGCATCGTCTACCTCTTCCACCCCACGGACCACCTCGGCGAGAAGTGGGAGAAGCGGGTCGTCGACGACAAGGGGATGGGCAGCGAGGACGTCATCTGCGCCGACCTCGACGGGGACGGCTACGAGGACGTCGTCGCCGTGGGCCGCAGCACGAAGAACGTGAAGATCTACTGGAACAAGGGCCGGTGATCGCGGCGCTGTTCTTCGTCTTCTGCTGTCAGGACGAGATTCCGAAGTTCAGGGAGCAGCTCGTCGACGACCAGCTGGGCGACCTCTGGGCCTGCGCGGTCGCGGACGTCAACAACGACGGCAAGCCGGACGTCCTCGCGCTCAACTGGGAGCCCGCCTCGGTCATCTGGTACGAGAACCCCTCGTGGAAGCGGCACGTCCTGATCGAGAAGGAGCCGCGCGAGCTGGTCGCCTTGCAGCCGATCCGGCTCGAAGGCAGGACGGCCTTCGTGCTGGGCGCGGGCTACCATGAGCCGCCGGATCCCAAGAAGGGCGGCGGCGAGATCTACCTGCTGCGTCCGCCCGAGGCCCCCGAGAAGCCCTGGACGCCGGTCAAGATCGCCGCCATCCCCACGCTCCACCGGATCCACGTCTTCAACGGCCGCGACCTGGTCTGCTCGGCCCTCCACGGTCCGACCGTGGTGCTGCGCCGTCCGGCGTCGCCCTATAGCGACCCCTGGCCGAGCGAGACCGTCGATCCCGGCCTCCGCGCCTGCCACAACACGCTCTCCGTGGACTGGGACGGCGACGGCAAGGAGGAGATCGTCACCGCATCGGCCGACGGCCTGACGCTGCACCGCCGGAACGACCAGGGGATCTGGGAGAAGCGCACGCTCTCGAAAGGCGCTCCCGGCTGCTCGGAGATCGCGGCGGGCTGGCTGCCGGGCGGGCGCCGCTACCTCGCGACGATCGAGCCCCACCACGGCCACGAGTTCTGCGTCTACACGCCGCCGGATCAACCCGACCAGACGTGGAAGCGGCGCGTCCTGCTGGTGAACAAGGGCGGCCACACCGTGATGCCCGTCGACCTCAACCGCACGGGCGTCGACTCGCTGCTGGTCGGCTTCGTCGGCCAGTACTCGAAGCATCCGGGCGGCCCGGTCTGGCACGTCTTCCGCCCCAAGGACGGCCGGGCTGAGGAGTGGGAGGACCGCATCCTCGACGACACGAAGCTGCCGGGCGAGGACGGCGCAGTCGCCGATCTGAACGGCGACGGCCGGCCCGACCTGGTGATCGCCGGCGGCAAGCGGCTGAAGATCTACTTCAACGAGGGCAAGTGATGCTTTCTCTCCTGGTCGCCGGCCTCTGCCTCCAGTCCATCCCGAACTTCCGGGAGGAGGTCATCGAGACCCATAGCGGCGGGCCCGGCTACAACTCCTGCCTCGCCGACATCAACGGCGACGGCAAGATGGACATCGTGCTGGTGACCGAGAACAAGGACCAGGTGCTCTGGTACGAGAATCCCACGTGGAAGAAGCACGTGATGACCTCGGGCCTCCCGAAGCTGCCCGAGCCGATCACGCCCTTCGACGTCGACGGCGACGGCAAGACCGAGATCATCGTGGGCGGCGACTGGGTGATGGCGGACACGCTCACCAGCGGCTCGGTCTGGCTCCTCAAGCGGCCGGAAAACCTCGACCAGCCCTGGACGCCGATCCAGATCGACCAGGAACCCTCGATGCACCGGCTGACGGTGCTGAAGCTGAACGGGAAGAAGGAGCTGGTCGGCGCCTGCCTCATGGGGCGCGGCACGAAGGCGCCCGATTGGGAGGGCCCCGGCGCGCCGATGTACCTGCTCCGCCCCGACGGCGACCCCTTCAAGGGGCCCTGGAAGCGCGAGCCGATCGCGAATCACCTCCACAAGGTTCACGGCGTCACGGCCGTGGACTGGGACGACAGCGGGAATCAGGCGCTGCTGGTGGCGTCTTTCGAGGGCATCCACCTCTTCCGAAAGACCCCGACCGGCTGGAGCGACGAGGTCCTCGCCAAGGGCGATCCGAAGGCGCCGGGATCGAGCGAGGTGAAAGTCATGCGGCTCCCGGGAGGCAAGAAGGCGCGTGCGACGATCGACCCCTTCCACGGCGACGTCGCGGCCGTCTACCTGTCCCAACGCTCCTGGGAGCGTCGCGTCATCCTCGTGGGCTACAAGGTCGGCCACAGCGTGGTGCCCGTCGACTTCTCCGGCAAGGGCGTCGACTCGCTGGTCCTCGGCTTCCGCGGCGAGAAGGGCAAGGGCGGCCACTCGGTCGTCGTCCTCCACCCGCTCGACGAGAACGGCGAGAAGTGGGAGAAGAAGGTCATCGACGACAAGGACATGGAGGCCGACGGCGTCCACGCGGTCGACCTCGACGGCGACGGCAGGATCGACATCGTCGCGACCGGCAAGGGAACGAACGTGAAGATCTACTGGAATCAGGGAAAACCCTAATCTCCGCCCATGAAGGAATATCGCATCGCGCTGATCCCCGGCGACGGGATCGGCGAAGAGGTGGCCCCCGAAGGGGTCAAGGTCCTCAACGCCGCGGGTGAGATCAGCGGCGCCTTCCGGCTCCGCTGGGAGCCCTTCCCCTGGGGCTGCAACTACTACCTGAAGACCGGCCGCATGATGGCCGAGGACGGGCTCCAGCAGCTCGCCCCCTTCGACGCCATCTACTTCGGCGCGGTCGGCTTTCCCTCGGTGCCCGATCACATCTCGCTCCGGGGGCTGCGGCTGCCGATCTGCCAGGGATTCGACCAGTACGTCTGCCTGCGGCACAGCCTCCTGCTCCCGGGCGTGAAGAGCCCGCTCGCGAACAAGAAGGCGGGCGAGATCGACTTCGTGGTCGTCCGCGAGAACACCGAGGGGGAGTACACGGGCGCGGGAGGCCGCGCCCACCGCGGACTGCCGATCGAAGTCGCGGTCGAGACCTCCGTCTTCTCCCGGACCGGGGTCGAGCGGATCATCCGCTACGCCTTCCAGCTCGCCCGCAGCCGGCCCCGCAAGCGGCTGATCAACGCCACGAAGTCGAACGCGCAGCAGCACTCGATGACCTTCTGGGACGAGATCTTCGCCGAGGTCGCGCGGGAGTTCCCGGACGTGACGACGGAGCGGGAGCTGATCGACGCCCTGGCCGCGCGCTTCGTCATGCGGCCGGAGTCGCTGGACGTCGTGGTCGGCTCGAATCTCTTCGGCGACATCCTGACCGATCTCGGCGCCGCGGTGGTCGGCGGCCTCGGCCTCGCGCCGAGCGGCAACCTCAATCCCGAACGGAAGTTCCCCTCGATGTTCGAGCCGGTCCACGGATCGGCGCCCGACATCTTCGGCAAGGGCATCGCCAACCCGATCGCGATGATCTGGTGCGGGGCGATGATGCTCGACTTCCTCGGCGAGAAGCGGGCCGCGGGGCTCATTACGGCGGCGATCTCGGGGCTGACCGGCGAAGGGCGCGTCGTCACCCGTGACCTGGGCGGCCGGGCGAGCACCTCGGAAGTCGGGAGCGGGATCGTGGAACGGATGAAGGCTCTCTCTTCGTGATCTCTGGAGGCAGCATGCGGATCCCCGCCCTCGTCGCCCTCGTCCTGCTGGCCGGATGCGCGTCGTCGTCGCCGGCCGCCGATCTCGCCCCCAAGGACCGGCTCGTCGTCCTCATCAGCGTGGACGGCCTGCCCGCGGACTCCTTCAGGGATCCGAAGCTCATGATGCCGACGATGCGCCGGCTTGCGGAGGAGGGCGCGACCGCCGAGGGGATGCGCTGCTCCTTCCCCACCGTGACCTGGCCCAACCACACGACGCTCGTCACCGGCGTCCCGCCCGCCCGCCACGGCGTGCTGTCCAACAGCTACTTCGACCGGACGACGGAGAAGGTCGTCCCGCTGCTCCCCGATCCCCTCTTCGACAAGGACGAGATCGTGAAGGCGCCCACGATCTACGACGCCGCCCACCAGGCGGGCCTGAAGACCGCGGGCATCATCTGCCAGGAGCCCTGGTGCAAGGGCAACGGAGGAGTGCAGCGCGACTGGATGTATGCGCGCGCCACGGCGCAGGTGATCCGGAAGCACCGGCCCAACCTCGTCCTCCTCCACCTCGTGGAGGTGGACCACGTCGAGCACGCCAAGGGGCCGCGGACGCCCGACGCCGCCTGGGCCGTCAGCCACGCCGACGACCGCGTGCGCGACGTGGTCGAGGCGATCGAGGCCGCGGGCCTGAAGGATCGCGCGACCGTGTTCGTAGTTTCCGACCACGGCTTCTTCGGCTTCACGAAGACGGTCTACCCCGGCGTCGCGCTCAAGAAGGCGGGCCTGCGCGCGGCCGTCGTCTCCCAGGGCGGCGCGGCCTTCGTCTATCTCCTCGACAAGTCCCAGCGGGAACAGGTGAAGTCGACGCTCGCCGGCCTGGAGGGCCTCCGCACGCTCCTCGAGCCGAAGGACTTCGGGGCCTGGGGCATGACGACGCCCGACAAGGACCCGCGGATGGGGGACTTCGTGCTGGCCGCGAAGGAGGGCAGCAGCTTTTCCGACGCGGCGTCGGGCGACGCGATCGTCGTGGAGGGGCCCCTGAAGGGCACGCACGGCTACCTGCCGGACGATCCCAAGCTCCACGCGACCTTCATCGCCTGGGGCGCCGGAATCCGGCGCGGCGCGCGGCTGCCGGTGACCGACAGCATCAACGTGGCGCCGACGATCGCCAAGCTGCTCGGCTTGAAGTTCGACGGTGCTGACGGGAAGCCGCTCGACGTCCTGAAGTGACCTGACCTACTTGCGCCAGATCGCGTTCGCCAGAAGGCCGAAGGCGATGGCTCCCGCGATGAAGCACAATCCGGCCGCCTCCCACTTGAATTTGTCGGCGGCGACGAGCCCGTAGAAGCAGCTGCCCACCCCGACCACGAGGGAGCCGAAGGCGGCGAAGGTGCCAACGACCCGGCCCGTCTGTCCCCGGTCGTTTCCGTCGCTTCCGGCCATCGGCCTGTCTCCTCAGCGCGAGCGCTCGACCTGCGGAGCCTTGAGGCCCTGCTCCATCGCGTCGGCGACCTCGCCCATCGAGCCCGGGCGCTTCTCCCGCTCGCGGGAGAGGCAGCGCATGCAGAGCTCCATGAGGAAGTCGGGGATCTGGAGAAGCATTCGGGTGGCGATCTCGTCGGAGCCGAGCTTCATCCGGCGCGTAGTCTCGCGGAGCACGTCCTTGGGCGGACGCGGGACCTCCGAAATCGTCCGGTGGATGATTTCGAAGGGCTCGCCCACGAAGGGCGGCTGGCCGGTGATGAGCTCGTAGAGGATCGCGCCGAGCGCCCAGACGTCGGTGCGCGCGTCGATCTCCCCCGAACGCCCCGAGGCCTGCTCGGGCGCCATGTAGGACGGCGTCCCGGTGATGTCGCCCTCCCCCTCCGGCACGTCGGTCCGCAGGTTGCGGGCGAGGCCGAAGTCGCAGACGTGCGAGCCGCCCGCGGGGTCGATGATGATGTTCGCGGGCTTCAGGTCGCAGTGGATGATCGGCGAGGGCCGCGTGTGGGCGTAGTGGACGGCGCGGGCGACCTCGATGAGCAGCCTCAGGCTCCGCTTCGGATGCTCGTGGAAGTACGACGGCTTGCCCCGCTCGCGCGCCGCGGTGTTCCACTTGTGCAGCGTCTCCCCGTCGAGGTACTCCATCGCGATGTAGAACTCGCGGTTGATGCGCCCCACGTCGAAGACCGAGACGATGTTCGGGTGGCGCAGCCGGATCGAATGGCGCGCCTCCTTGAGCAGGCTGACCGTGCGGACGCCCTTCATCTGGCGGGTCTCGCCCTTGACCTCGGCCTTCAGCCGCTTGAGCGCGACGTACTGGCTCAGGTAGGTGTCCCAGGCCTGGTCGACCTTGCCCACGCCGCCGGCGCCGAGCTCCCGCACGAGGATGTACTTCCCGAACTGGCGCTCGGGGATGTGGACCGCGAGGCGGACTTCGAGGGGCAGCGGCTCGCGGCTCACGACGATGACGGAGTCGTCGACGACGTCGAGCTGCACGGCGGCCTCGGGCGTGACGAGCGGCCCCTGGCAGCGGACGCAGCGGTAGAAGACGGCGTCGCCGCGGATGGAGACGTTGACGCGGATCCGGCAGACGGGGCAGTAGCGGATCTCCGTCTGCTGCTCGCCCAGCGCCTGGGTCACCTGCTCCGGGGTGAGGATGCCCTTCCGCACGAGGAGTTCGCCGAGGCGGGGGGCGGGGCGGCGGGCCAGCTCCTCGTCGTGCTGGAACTGGAGGCAGTCGCGGATCTGGTCCTCGCGGGCGAAGCCCCGGCGGATGCACCACTCGCCGAGGCTGCCGGCGGAGACGGTGGCCGTCGGCGGGGTCAAATTGTGATCGGCTGGACTCGTCACGCGGCCCGGTCGCTCCCCTTCGATCCGGGTGAGAGAAGATCCTTCACCAGCCCTCCCCGGTCGATCGGACCATCTTATCAGGAGCGGGGAGTCTGTCGATGAAAAATATAACGACCGTCAGGCCGGGAGGACGCGGGCGCCCGCGGAGGGGATTTCGAGGATGAGGGAGCGGCCGGAGACCTTCAGTTCCTGCGCCTTGCGGCTCAGCGAGGCGGCGACGGCCTCGGCCTTCGCGCGGGAGGCGATGCAGAGGATCGCGGAGCCGGCGCCGGAGAGGGCGGCGCCCCAGGCGCCGCCTTCGATCCCCGCGCGGATGAGCTCCTCCATCTCGGGGAACAGCTTGGCGCGGTAGGGCTGGTGGAGCCGGTCCTGCATCGCCACGCGCAGGAAGTCGGAGCGGTGCTGGGTCAGCGCCGACACCAGCAGGCCCACGCGGCTGTGGTTGAAGACGGCGTCGGCGCGCGGGACCTCCTTCGGAAGGATGGCCCGCGCCTGCTTCGTGGGGATGATCAGGTCGGGGACGTAGAGCACCGCGCGCCAGTCGGCGGGCACGGTGAAGGGCACGACGGTCAGCGGGCCGTCCACCCGGCCCTCCTCGAGCACCGTCAGCACGGCCCCGCCGTAGAGCGCGGGGGCGACGTTGTCGGGATGGCCCTCCATGGGCAGCGCGAGCTGGAGCAGTTTCTGGCGCGAGAGGCCCGTCTCCGCCAGCGCGTCGGCCGCGACGAGGCCGCCCACGATCGCCGCGGCGGAGCTGCCGAGGCCGCGGCCGAAGGGGATCCGGTTGATCAGCGTGAGCCCGAAGGGCGGGAGCGTCTTCCCCAGGGCCTGGCTGAAGCGCTCGAAGGCCTGCTGCACCAGGTTGGGCTCGCCCTTCCGGAGCAGCTCGGCGCCCTCCCCCTCGACGGCGAGCCCGCCCGCCTGCTCGGTGTCGAGGATCACCTCGTTCGAGAGCCCGTAGGCGATGCCGAGGCTGTCGAAGGCGGAGCCGGTGTTCCCCGCCGAAGCGGGGACGCTGACGCGGATCTTCATGGCGCGGACATCTTATCGTCAGGATCGGGCCCCACCAGCAAAAAAAAGACCGCCGGCCCCCGAGGGGGAGCCGGCGGTCGCTGGCGATCCTGGGTGTCTACTGCTTCTTCCCCCAGTCGTCGCTGCGGAAGGGCGACGCCGGGATGCCTTCCTTGTTGTAGAGGTTGCACTCGGGGTTGTCCGCCCAGGCGTAGCGCACGGCCGCGGGCTTCGCAACCTTGTCGCTCGACACCACGACCGTCTTGCCGTCGATCCTGGCGTCGGCCCAGACGAAGGTCCGGTCCTCGCCCGCGATCGCGAAGCCCGTGAGCTTTTCGCCCTTGGCCTCGAGGCCGCCGCCGACATGCTTGAACGAGAGACGCACCTTGCCGTCCTCGACCTTCATCGACTCGTAGATCGGCCCGGAGTAGACGATGTCCTTCCCGTAGACCTGCGACTGGGCCCAGAACGCCAGCCGCTTGCCGACGTCCTGCTTGTTCTTCGGATGGATGTCCTTGGCGTCGCCGATGTCGATGATCACCGCCATGCCCGTCTTCGGCAGCGAGAGGGTCATCGTCTGCGCTTCGCGCAACTCGGCCCAGGCGCTGTCGGCGGGCTGATCCTTGCGCGCCATGAAGTTGGCCAGCTGGACGAAGCCGAAGGGGAAGTCCCCCTGGCCCCAGTCCTCGCGCCAGTTCTTGATCATCGCCGGAAAGAGCGTCTGATACTCCTTGGCCCGGCTCGCATTCGACTCGCCCTGGTACCAGATCGCGCCCTTGATTCCGTAGGGGAGGATGTTCGCGATCATGCCGTTGTAGAGGCAGGAGGGCATCATCGGCTTCTGGGGCGCCTTGGGGGCGGGCTTGTTCTCGGCCTTGGCCTTCTCGACCGCCTCCTTGTAGCCCGCGGACTGCTTCTCGTAGGTCTCGAAGCGCTTCGCGTAGCCCTCGGCCATCGGCTTGAGCGCCTCGGTGGCGTCGATCACGCGCTTGGAGGTCCAGACCTCGGCGGCCGTGCCGCCCCAGGACGTGTGGATCAGGCCGACCGGGACGTCGAGCTTCTGATGGAGCTCCCGGCCGAAGAAGTAGCCCACCGCGGTGAAGTTCCCCACATTCTCGGGGGTGCAGGGCTTCCACGAGCCGACGACGTCGGTCACCGGCGCCGCCTCCTGTCGCTTGGGCACGAAGAAGTGCCGGATCTTCGGGAAGACCGCTTGCGTCTGCTCGGCCGGGAAATTGTTGCAGCTCTTGACGGCCATCTCCATGTTCGACTGCCCGCTGCAGACCCAGACCTCGCCGACGAGAACGTCATGGACGGTGACCGAGTTCCGTCCGGCCACGGTCAACTCGTGCGGGCCGCCGGCCTTCAGGGGGTCGAGCTTGAGCGACCACTTGCCGTCGCCGCCCGCCTTGGCGGTCTTCTTCTGGCCCGCGATCGAGACGGAGATCTCCTCGCCGGGCTCGACCGTGCCCCAGACCGGGCAGGCGAAGCCGCTCTGGAGGACCATGCCGTCCGAGAACAGCGCGTGGAGCTTGAGTTCCGCGCGGGTCCCGCGCGCGGTGCCCAGCGTGGACAGGACCAGGACCAGGGCGGCTGCAAGGGCTCTCATCGTCCAATCTCCTCTTTGTGGGGGCTTACTATATAACGACAGGAGCGCCGGATGCTACGCCGTCCGGCGCATTTACGAGGGCTTGGGAGCCTTGCGGTTGACCCGGAGGGTCGGCGGAATCGTCAGCAGGAACGTCACGAGCTCCTTCAGTTCGGGAGGAAGGGGCGCGTCCTTCGCCCAGGCGGCCTTCTTCGCGCCGTACGAGATGAACCCGTGGTTCTTGCCCGTCCCGGGCGGCAGGTCCGCTGCCTTGGAGGTCCAGGCCTCCACCCGGGCGACCAGCTCCGTGAGCTGCTCGCGCGTGAGGGGATCGGAACGCTCCACGTCCGTCAGGATCTGCCTCCGGCAGGCGGCCCGGGCCTCTCCGCTGGGCTCGATGATGAGCTCCAGCGTGCCGGTGATCGGGAGGGTTCCGCCGGTCTCCTCGTAGTCGTTGTGCCTGAAGGTCAGCGTCAGCGGCAGCGTGGGGCCAGCGGGGCCCGCCTG
>JACQFK010000190.1 GCA_016200125.1 Planctomycetota bacterium | reverse complement strand
GAGCAGGTCGATGATCTCCGGGATCGGCAGCGCGTCGATCCGGCTCGTGCGCGGGTTCCGCTGCTCCGTCCCCAGGCGGGCGAAATCGCGCTTCACTTCTTCTTCCTTGCCGGGGGCCTGGGCAATGAACGGAGCTTTTCGGCCGCGGCGCGGAGCGTGTCGAGCTTCTTGCAGAAGGCGAAGCGGACCTTGTCGGTGCCGTCCTTCGGATCGCGGTAGAAGGAGCTGCCCGGCACGGTGGCGACGCCGCCCTTCTCGACCAGCCAGCGGGCGAATTCGGTGTCGGTCCGGAATCCGAAGTCCGAGATGTCGCACATCACGTAGTAGGCGCCCGCGGGCTTCGCGACGGGCTTGAAGCCGGTCTCGACGAGCACGGGATAGAAGAGCTCGCGCCGCTCGAGGTACTCGAGGTGAAGGTTCTCGAAGAGGCCGTTCGGGTTGTCCATGAGATGGGCGGCGGCGACCTGGAGCGGGTGGGGCGCGCCGACGGTCATGAAGTCGTGCATCTTGCGGATCGCCGAGGCGATCCGCTCGGGCGCGATCGAATAGCCCAGCCGCCAGCCGGTGATGCAGAAGGTCTTGGACAGCGACGAGGTCGTGATCGTCCGCTCGGCCATGCCGTCAAGAGTGGCGATCGAGACGTGCGCGCCCTCGTAGATGATGTGCTCGTAGACCTCGTCGGTGACGGCGAGCACGTCCCACTTCCGGCAGAGCTTCGCGATGGCCTCGAGCTCCGCGCGCGTGAAGACCTTTCCGGTCGGGTTGTTCGGAGTGTTGATGATGATCGCCTTCGTGCGCTTGTTGAAGGCCTTCGCGAGCTCCTTCTCGTCGAAGCTCCAGTCGGGCTCGCGGAGCGGGACGAAGCGCGGGACGGCGCCGGAGAGGATGACGTCGGGCCCGTAGTTCTCGTAGTACGGCTCGAAGATGACGGCCTCGTCGCCGGGGTTGATGACGGCGCTCAGGGCCGAGATCATCGCCTCGGTGGCGCCGCAGGTGACGGTGACGTTCTTCTCCGGGTCGGCCTGAATGCCGTTGTACTTCGCATATTTGCGGCAGAGAGCGTCGCGGAGCGGCTTGGCGCCCCAGGTGATCGCGTACTGGTTGAGGTCGGCGTTGATCGCGCGGCAGGCGGCCTCCTTGATCGCATCGGGCGCCGCGAAATCGGGGTAGCCCTGGGAGAGGTTGATCGCGCCGTGCCTCGCGGCGAGGCGGGTCATCTCGCGGATGACGCTCTCGGTGAACTGCTTCGCCTTCTCGGCGACGAACGCGCGGGCCATGGGGGCACAGATTAGCGCAACCGATTCCCCACCGCAAGAGTGGCCTCCCGGCGCCGGAACCGCTAAGATCGGACCGCGGAGTTCAGCAAGGTTCTGGCCGCGGAGCAGTACTTCCGGGCGCTGAGCTCGAAGCTTGGAGTTCCGTTGATCGGCTCCTACAATCCCTCCGAGGTCGATTGCGGAGAGGCGGATTTCCGGGACGGCATGCATGTCACGGATAACGCGATGAGACCGCTGTTCCTGAAACTCCCGCCTCTGCCCGGGAAATAGGATGATGCCAACCCTCCCGGCGGATCCCGACGCGAGGCTTCCCGGTGTGGCGTAATCTCGTCCGGAGCGGGCTGATCGTCGCGCTCTGCGTCTTCCTGGGCCGCCTCGCGGGCTTCGTCCGCGAGGTCCTGCTCGCCCACGTGCTCGGGCTGGGACGGGCCGCCGACCTGGCCGTCTTCACGCTGACCCTTCCCGATTCCCTCACCAATCTCCTCATGGGAGGCGCGATCATGGGAGGCGCCGTCGGCGCCGTCCTGATCCCCGAATTCAAGGCGCTTCAGGAGAAGGAGCCCGCCGGCGCCCGGAACCTTCTCCTGGACGCCTCGCTCCTGGGGATGGCCGGCTTCGGACTCCTGGCGGCCGTCACGAGTCTCCTGGGGCCGGCCGTCGTCGTGCTGCTGGCGCCGGGCCTGTCGGGGGAGGACCTGCCCCGGGCCCTGCGGCTCCTCAACGTCTCGGTCGGGGCGATCCCCTTCGCGGCCATGGCGGCCGTCACCACGGCCTATCTCCAGTCCCGCGAGCGATTCGCGATCGCCGCCCTGGGAACGATCTTCTTCAATGGAATCATCATCGGGGCGCTCGCGGGCTGGACGCGTCCGGAATCCCTGATCCCGCTGGCCCTGGGCGTGACCGTCGCCTCCGCCTTCCGCTGGATCACGCAGGTGGGGAACATCGTGATCCTCCCTCCCCTGGCCCCCCGCGCGACGGGGCCGCGGAAGTGGTCCGTCTCCCGGTCGCTGATCGGCCGCTACCTCCAGGCGCTGGGATCGCTGGGTCTCCTCATCCTCGCCCCCGTCATCGCACGGGCCCTGGCGTCCCTCGACGCCGCGGGCTCGCTGGCCGCCGTGAACTACATCCACAAGATCGTCGAGCTTCCGATGGGCATCGCCGCCAGCCTGCTGTCGATGGTCCTCCTTCCCCGCTTTTCGGAGCTTTTCGTACGGGGGAAGACGCAGGAGTCGCTCGACCTGCTGCGCCAGGGAACCTGGCTCTCCTGGACCCTCATGCTCCCGATCACGATGGCCATGGGATGGTTCAGCCTGCCGGTCGTGGGGTTCCTGTTCGGCCGGGTGGCGATGACGCCCGAGGACGTCCGCCGGATCGCCGGGATCTCGGCCTGGGCGCTCAGCGCGCTTCCGGCCCTGGCCTTGAACACGCTCTTCTTCTCGGTCCTGAGCTCGCGCGGCGACACGCGCCGGCCCCTCACGGCGGGCCTCCTGCTGTTCGCCCTCTACGTCGCCGCGGCCGTGTGGGGCCAGCGTCAGCTCTTCGCGCCGTTCACCGCGGCGGGGCGGGACCTTCCTCCCCTGCGGGGATTCCTCATCGCCCTGGCCGCGGGCGCCGTTTCGCTGGGCGCCGCCCTCCTCCCCAGATACCGGACCCTTCCCGCCGGATTCCGCAGCTTCAGCCGCAAGTCCTCCGCATGAACCTCTGGACAGCATCGGGAAGTCCCGGTTAATAGTCACGAATGGCCAAGGCCCTGTTCACCGCCTACGGCGGAGCCCACGTGGCCATGATCCTCCCCGTCCTCCGGGAGCTCCGCCGCCGCGGAGGCTGGGAGACCTCCGTACTGGGACTCACCACCGCCGGGGCCGTGCTCGACGCCGCGGGGATCCCCTTCCTGGGATTCAAGGACCTCGTCCGGCCCGGCGACGAGAAGGCCCTCGCCTCCGGCGCCGAGCTGGCCGGCTCCCACCACACGGACGGCGTGGGCGTTTCGCGAGAGGAGTCCATCGCCTACCTGGGGCTGTCGTATGCCGATCTCCGGGAGCGCGTGGGGACCGACGAGGCCCGGAGCCGGGTCGCGGCGATCGGCCGGCGGGCCTTCCTTCCGCTGGGGCCCCTGCGGCGAGTGATGGAACGCACGACCCCGGACGTCGTCGTAACCACCAACTCGCCCCGGAGCGAGGAGGCCTCCATCCGCGTGGCGAAGGAGCGCGGCGTCCCGTCGGTCTGCATGGTCCCCTTCGCCGCTCCCGAGCTGATCGCGCAGGACACCGTGAGCGCCCACGTCCGCGAGCCGGGGTTCGCAGACCGCGTGCTCGTGTTCGGCGAGGACGTGCGGCGATGGCTCGTGGCGCAGGGTCGGCGGCCGGAGGAGATCGTCGTCACGGGCAATCCCGCGTTCGAGAATCTCGGCGATCCCGCGCTGCCCGCGCGGGCGGCCGGCTGGCGGAAGCAGCGGGGCCTCGACGGACGCAAGCTGATCCTTTGGGCCTCGTCGCCCGAGCCGGCCCGACCGGCGCTGCTCGAGGAAACCCTCTCCGCCCTCCTCGCCGCCCTGCCGCGTCATCCGGACTGGCACCTGATCTACCGCCGCCATCCCAGCGAGCCCTTCCTCCCCGTCCCCCTGCACGAACGGTCCAGCCACAGCGACGGCCGGGATCCGCTGGAAGTCCTGCTTCATGCCGTCGACGCGGTCGTGGTGACGGTGTCGACGGTGGGGATCGAAGCGGCCCTGGCCGGCAAGCCGCTGGTGAAGGTCTGCCTTTCGCGGTTCGATGCGATCTCGCCCTACGAGACGATGGGGATCGCGCTCCCCGTGCGCCGGATCGACGAGCTCGAGGGCCAGGTGGAGCGCGCCCTGGGCGACGGCCCGGAGTCGAAGGCGCTGGCGGCGGCGCGTCGACGCTATCCCCCGGTGGGAGACGCCGCCCGGAACGTGGCGGACGTCCTCGAACAGCTGGCTTGACGCCGCCCTCCGGGGCGTGCTAGCCTCGACGCGAGATGAAGCGCGTCGTCATCATTCAAGCCCGGATGACCTCCACGCGCCTGCCCGGAAAAGTGCTGGCCGACCTCGCGGGGCGTCCCCTGCTGGCCCAGCAGATCGCCCGCCTCCGCGCGTCCCGCGAAACCGACGACATCGTCATCGCGACGACCGTGAACGCCAGCGACGATCCCCTGCAGGACCTGGCCCGGAAGGAAGGCGTCCGCTGGTTCCGCGGGGACGAGCAGGACGTCCTGTCTCGATACGCGGGCGCCGCGCGGGAGGCCCGGGCCGACCTCGTGGTGCGGATCACCTCCGACTGTCCGCTCGTCGACGCCGCGGAGATGGACCGGGTGATCCGGGATCTCCGCGAGCACGCGACCGAGGCGGACTACGCGGCGAACACCCTCGAGCGCAGCTATCCCCGCGGGCTCGACACGGAGGCCTTCTTCCGGGACACGCTGGAGCGCGTGGACCGCCTGGGCCGGAGCCGCGAGGCCCGCGAGCACGTGACCTGGCTCATCCATCGCGAACGGCCGGAGCTCTTCGTCCGCCGCTCGGTCCGCGATGCCGAGGACAACTCCGACCTTCGCTGGACGGTGGACACGCCCGAGGATCTCGAAGTGGTCCGCAAGATCTTCGCGGCGCTGAATCTCGGAACCAGGGCCGCGACCTACCGGGAAGTGCTCGCCTACGTGCGGGCCCATCCCGAGCTCTCCGCCGGCAACGCCCACATCGCGCAGAAGGAGTCCTAATACTTGCGGTCCGCGGCGGATCCGGAGACCTTCGCGGGAATCGGCGACGGCGCCGCGAAGCCGACCCCCTGCCGCCTGGCCTCCTCGAGGAAACTCTCGGGATAGCGGTGATCCTTCAGGTAGCCGTAGTCGGCGCGCCCCGCGATGTAGTCGCAATAGGCCCGGACATGGCGGTTGTTGCGGCTCGCGGCGAAGAAGAGCGCGAGTTTCCGACCCTCGGACGGGATGGGGGAAACCGCCGCGGGGGTGCCGCGGTGGTCCGACCGGAAGTGGAAGAAGACGAGATCGCCCGCCTTCGTCGGCACCGGCGCCCCCCCCTTCACCTCGGGCCAGAGCCCCTTCTTCCGCAGCCGGTTGGTCACCCGCTGGAGAGGAGAAGAGAAGGCGTCCTCGCGGAGGTAGGACCCGGGGATGATGTCGAGCCCTCCGCCGTACTCGGGCGTGTTGTCCTGGAAGTAGATGGCCGACTGCACCATGAGATAGTCCGGCTCCCAGTGGAACCGGTGACCCGCCTTCTGCTGGGCTGAGGTGTCCTTGTGCCAGTGGCCGCGGATCGAATCATGCGCCACGGTCTCCGGCAGGTAGACGAAGTCGTTTCCCAGGAGCCCGCGCAGGGCTTCCACGACCGGCGGATGGAGCAGGATCCAGCGGAGCTCGTCGTAGCGCGCGCAGGCGTCGAAGCGGACGTTTCCCGCCGGCTGGTTGTAGTCGCCGGCATGGCCCGGCGCACGGTCGAAGAGGGAGATCAGAAAAGCCCGGACCGACCTCACCTGGTCGGAAGACAGCACTCCCGGGATCCGGACGAAGCCGTCCCGATCGAACTCCTTCTGCTGCTCCCCGGTCAGCATGATCTACCCTCTCCTCCTGGCGACCAGCCACAGGTGAGAGGACAGCCCGTGGTCGGCGATGAACTGCTGGAAGGAGCCGCCCAGGGACTCCCAGCGGTCGATCAGAACATCCTTAAGGAAGGGCTCCTTCGAAAGGTCGAGTTCGCCGGAGAGGGCCTTCTTGCGCACCAGCTCGGCATCGAGCTTTCCCGGCGTCAGCGCCTCGACGACGTCGAAGCCCGCGTCGCTCACGAGCAGCGCCAGCGACGCCGGATGGAAGTAGTTCAGGTGCTCGGTGTCGACGGCCCCCGAGAGCGGTCCGAGGATCTGGATGTCGAACCCCTTCCCGTTCGGGCAGGTGAGGACCAGCAACCCTCCCGGAGGCAGGAGCCTCGCGCAACCCTCCAGGAACTCGCGGGGCGCGAAGAGATGCTCGATCACCTCGAAGCTGGCGACGGCGTTGACGGGTCCGCCGTCGATCCGGGCCTCCTCGATCCGCTTCTGGACGACCTCGAGCCCCTTCCTGCGGCAGGTGGCGGCCAGATCGGGCGTCGGCTCGACGGCGATCACGCGCTTGAAAAAGCCCAGCCGCGAGATCTCCTCGCAGAAGGTGCCGAAGCCGGCTCCCACCTCGAGCAAGGTGCCCCCGGGGACGCGATGGCGGCGGCAGATCTCCGCCATCCGCTCGGCGCGCGGCCGGAAGATCTTCTCCCTCCGCGCGGCCTCGGAGGCCGGGAAGATGTGGGCGTTCCAGTACGCGTAGTTCTCGGAGGTGCTGTAGTACAGCTCCAGCAGCTCCGGCGTGGGACGCGGGCTGACGTACATCGTCTCGCAGCGCGAACACACGACGTACGAGAATCCCATCTTCTCGAAGGCCGGGCGCGGAACGTCGGCGGCGCAGGCCGGGCAGGCGACCTTGACGAAGCGCGGCTTGTGCTCCAGGAGGCGGCGGACGTCGGAGGCGTAGCGCCGGGCCTGCTCGTCCATCAACGCGTCGGGACGGATTTCGTTCTCACGCAGCGCGGGCTTGGCGGGGTCGCTCACTTCCGCTCCCCCTTCAGGCACACCGGACCGTACGCGGAGGGCTCGCCCCAGATGTTGTCCTTCACCCACTGGCTGTTCTCGATGCGCCACACCCGCTTGTCGCGAAAGGTGTCGCAGGTCGCGTCGAACTCCTCCTCGCTCATGCCGACGTACCTGAGCCAGCGCTCCAGGTCCCGGCGCGGCTTCACGTGGTCGTACTTGCGGACCATCGCGATGCCCTCGTCGCGGGTCATCTTGCCCGCACGGATGTCCTTGCAGGAGTGGTCGCTTCCGCGGCCGTAACCGAACTTGACGAACTTCAGGTAGTCGTGGATGCCGTTCTCGTGCATGTCGTCGAGGTTCGAGAACATCCGGTAGGTGCGCTCGAAGGGCTGCTGGGCGGGCTTCCAGCCGTACTTCTCCATGACGAGCTTCGCGTTCACGTTCCCGTCCCAGTCGACGTAGTTCCCGAGATAGATTCCGCGCACGCCCACCGCATCAATCTCCTCGTCCGAGGGATACTGGGCCCAGAGCAGATCCTTCGCCCGGAGGCCTTCCTTGAGCTCGGGCCGTTTGAGCGTGTCGAGACCCTCGTCGGTGAAGTCGTCCCAGTCGTAGCCGCGGAGCGAGTGCTCCAGGCGGTGCTTGGCGGTGAACTCGACGTAGTCATTGAGCGAGTACATGCCGCCGAGATCCAGGAAGCCGTGCTCCCCCCACATCATCAGCGGAACCTTGTAGCGGACGGCCACCTGGATGGGCGTCGTGAAGATGCCGCAGTGGGCGTGCCAGTTGTTGTCGCCCTGGAGCCGGAACCCGATGCGGTTCATCTTGATGAGCGTGTCGACGCCGGGCCGGACGATGATGTGGTCGCAGTCGAAGACGTCGCGCATGCGCCACAGGTTCCACTCGCCCTCGGGAAGGTAGTTGTTGCCGTGATACGTGACCAGGAGCATCTTGAGCCCGAGCTCCTTGGCGACGTGCGCCTGGTAATAGCTGTCCTTCCCGCCGCTGACCGGGATCAGGATGTCGTAGTTGCCCGTCGAGCGGTACTCGTCGATCAGGCTCGTGAACTGCTTCCAGCGGAGGCTCCAGTCGATCTTCGGCTTCTGGTCGGAGACGCGGCAGCCGGAGCAGACGCCCTTCTCGTCGAACGTGAGGGGCGTGGCCGCGAAGCTCGGATACACGCAGCGGGTGCAGTACTTCATCGCCATCGATGTTCCTTGATCCTCCTTGAGGACGACCGCTCAGGGTACCCGCGCCGCGGGGATGCGCAACAGAATTCTGGCCCCTCTCAGAGCCGGACGTCGATGCCGGCCTTCGCCAGGGCGCGCTTGCCGGCCCGGTCCGCCATCTCCTTGAAATGCCACAGGTTGGCCGCCGCGACGGCCGAGGCCCCCGCCCGCACCCCTTCGGCGTACTGTTCGAAGGTCCCCACGCCGCTGCAGGCGATCACGGGGATCGTGCAGGCTCCCGATACCGCGCAGATCAGGTCGAGGTCGTAGCCGGTCCCGACGCCGTCGCGATCGATGCTCTGCACCAGGATCTCCCCGGCGCCGAGCCGCTGCGCCTCCCGGGCCCAGGCCGCCGGTTCGAGCCCCGAGGCCCTGCGGCCGCCCTCGGTGAACACTTCCCTGCGGCCGTCCTCATGCCTTCGCACGTCCATGCTGACCACGATGGCCTGGCTCCCGAACATCTTCGCCCCCTGGGTGACGAGATCCGGCGTGCGCACGGCGGCGCTGTTGATCGAGATCTTGTCCGCACCGCGCCTGAACCGCTCGCGCATGTCCTCCACGGACCGGATGCGCCCGCCCCAGGTCAGCGGCATGAAGCAGGTCTTGCTGACCTCCTCGATGATCCTCAGCGGATCGTCCAGGCCGCGGACCTTCTGGTCCTCCCTCCGAAGGTCGTACTCTCCCTCCCGGCTGATGTCCAGGTAGACGAGCTCGTCCACGTTCCACTCGTTGAAGCGGCGGACCTCGTGGATCGGATTGCCGATGATCTGGTGCACCGAGAACTTCTCGCTGCGGACCAGCAGGCCGTTCTGGAGCAGCAGGACCGGGATCAGCCTCACTTTCAGCATCGGATCAGGCTCGGCGCGACAGGAAGTTTTTCAGCACCGCAAGACCCGCCTTCTGGCTCTTCTCCGGGTGGAACTGCGTCGCCTGGAGGTTGCCCTTCTCGACGACGGCCGCGAACTC
>JACQFK010000187.1 GCA_016200125.1 Planctomycetota bacterium | reverse complement strand
GATCCTCGACATGAAGTTCATCTCGACGAGCAACCGGGACCTCCTGCAGTTCGGCGTGAACTGGTCCTTCGGCGGCCAGAACGGCCTCCAGATCGGCACGCGCTTCCTCAGCCCCTCGGCGTCCACGGACGTCACGGGCACGCCGATCATCGGCCGGATCAGCAAGATGCCCTTCGGCATCGGGTCGCAGGTCAAGGCGCCCGGCGACCAGCTCTTCCTGACGAACTACGAGATGAGCATGATCTTCCGGGCGTTCAAGAACGACCGGTTCTCGCGGCTCATCCAGGAGCCCACGCTGGCGGTGGTCGACAACACCGAGGCCACGATCTTCGTCGGCGAGACGATCTCCTACGCCGAAGTGCGGACGACCACGAACCAGTTCGGCGGCCTGGAGTTCACCCTGGGTGAGGCGGCGAAGTCCCCCGTCAAGGTGGGCTTCCAGCTCTTCGTCGTCCCGCGCATCGTCAGCGAGGCCAACAAGGTCATCCTGACGGTCATCCCGCAGAACGAGTTCCTGTCGGGCCCCTCGAGCGGCGCGGCCGTCCCCGGCTTCACCCGCTTCGAGCTGCAGTCCAACGGCAATCAGCAGGTCATCGACCTGCCCCGCCTGTCGCAGACGCAGCTGGTCACCAAGCTGGTGCTCTAGAGCGGCCACACGGCGGTGCTGGGCGGCCTGGTCGTCGAGCGGTCCACCTACGAGGACAACGGCATCCCGGTCCTCAAGGACATCCCCCTGATCAGCTACCTCTTCAAGCAGCGGGTGGACGAGATCAACAAGGACCATCTGCTGATCTTCCTCACGCCGAGGATCGTGCGGCGCGGCCGCGGCCCGGCGGAGTCCCTCCAGCAGCTGCTCAAGATGCGCGAAGAGGAGGAGCAGCGCGAGTTCGAGGAGAAGCGCAAGCGCTCCGCCCAGGAATCCGAGAAGAAGTGACCCGCCTTCGCCCCTGAGGTCGGGGGCTTCGGCGGTGGGGGAGCGTCGAGAGAGCGACGCTCCGGTGGACCCTCGGTCGCGCCGAGGGCCCGCTCCGGCAGGGCCGGGGCGGGAGGAGCCGCAACGGTGAAGCCGGACGGCTCCGTGCCCCGACGAGCGGGGAGCGCGGAACGGGTGGGGTAGCCCCGAAGGGGCACCCGAGAAATATTTGTCGTACGGCCGGCCAGGACAGCGCCGGCCGCTCCCCGCCGTTCCATTCCTCCCTCCCCGTCGCGGCATGAATATCTTCTCGTACCGGGTCCGGTTCACGAAGACGGGCAGGATGCGCTTCCTGTCGCATCACGACCTCATGCGCCTCTTCGAGCGGGCGCTTCGGAGGACGGGACTCCCGCTCCGCATGACGGAGGGCTACAACCCCCATCCTGTCATCGCCTTCCCCACGGCGCTCGGCCTGGGCATCGAGTCGATGGACGAGATCCTCGAGTTCGAGCTGACGAGCTGGACTTCGCCCAAGGGCATCGAAAAGGTCCTCGGGGAGCAGCTGCCCGAGGGCGTGGGCGTCGTGTCCGCCGAGGCCTTCGACCGCAAGCAGCGGTCGTTCGTCAATTTCGTGGAGTACGAGGCCGCCTGCGACGGCGCGCTCGACGGCGTCGCCGACCGCATCCGCGCCTTCCTCGCCCTCAAGGAGTGCCCGGTGGAGCGCGTCTCGGACAAGGGCTCCAAGACGGTCGAGATCCGCCAGTACGTCATGGCGCTGGAGGCGGACGGGGGCCGGATCTACCTGCGCATCCGCGTGACCGACCAGGGGACCGCCAAGCCGGAGGAGGTGCTCCGGGCGGTGGGAATCTCGACCGACGGGACGGTCCGGCTCAAGAAGACCTACACCGAAGTGGCGGTGCGGCCGTGAGCGACGCCGGCCGCTGGATGCTCGTCAACGCCCTCGAGAAGGAGGAGACGCGGATCGCCGTGGTCCGCGACGGCCGGCTCGAAGACCTCCACGTGGAGCGGACGAGCCACGAGACGCTGGTCGGCAACATCTACAAGGGGCGCGTGGAGAACGTCCACGCGAGCCTTCAGGCGGCCTTCGTGAACATCGGCCTGGACAAGAACGCGTTCCTCCACGTCTCGGAGACCGTGGGGGAGGGCGAGGAGCCCTACCATCACCCGCAGCGGGGGCAGCGCCCGCGCGGCCCCAAGCGGCTCATCCAGAACCTGCTGCGTCCCGGCCAGGAGGTCCTGGTCCAGGTGATCCGCGACCCCTTCGGCGAGAAGGGGCCCTCGGTGTCGATGGAGGTCTCGCTCCCGGGGCGCTTCCTCGTGCTCACGCCGCTCACGACCAAGGTCGGCGTTTCGAAGAAGATCACCAACCCGCAGCAGCGCGCCACGCTCCGCACACTGATGAAGCAGCTCACCCAGGAGTTCCCCACGAACGTCGGCTTCATCGTGCGGACCGCGTCGGGCGACACGCCGATCCAGGACCTGAAGAACGACTTCGAGTACCTCCAGCGCGTCTGGCACGCGGTGGACCAGCGGGCCAAGCAGGCCCGGGCCCCCGCGTCGCTCTACCAGGAAACGGAGCTCGTGATCCGCACCGTCCGCGACTTCTTCTCCCCCGAGATCGAGAAGGTGATCGTGGACGACCCCGGCGTCCACCAGCGGCTCTGCGACTTCTTCGACCACGTGATGCCGCGCTTCCGCGACCGCCTGGAGCTCTACGGCGGCCCCACGCCGCTCTTCTACAAGCACGACATCGAGAGCCAGATCGAGCAGCTCGCGGCGAAGACCGTGAACCTCCCCTCGGGCGGCTCGATCGTGATCGAGCCCACGGAGGGGATGACCGCAATCGACGTCAACTCCGGCCGCCTGGTGCGCGAGGCGAACCCCGAGGACCTCGCGCTCAAGACGAACCTCGAGGCGGCGCGGGAGATCATGCGCCAGCTCCGCCTCCGCGACCTGGGCGGCATCATCGTGATCGACTACATCGACATGAAGCAGGAGCGCCACAAGCGCGAGCTGGAGAACGAGGTGCGCGAGGAGTCGCGCAAGGACCGCTCCCAGATGGTCCTCCTGCCGCTCTCCCAGTTCTGCCTGCTCGAGATCGCCCGGCAGAAGACCCGGCCGAGCCTGCAGGTCGTCTCGAGCGACCCCTGCCCCGCCTGCGGCGGCACCGGCTTCGTGAAGAATATCGAGTCGATGGCGCTCGAGGTGATGCGGGCGCTCAAGTCGACGCTCGACCGCGACGACATCGCCGTGGTCGAGGCCCGGGTGAGCCCCGACGTCGCGGGCTACCTGAAGGGGCGCCTGGACGACCTCAAGCAGCTCGAGGAGCGACACCGGAAGCGGATCCACCTGAGCCCCACGCGAGAGCTGGCCTCCAACCGGATCGAGTTCTCCTGCTACAACACCGACGGCGAGAAGGTGTTCGACTTCGTCAAGTAGCCCGGGTCTCGGTACCCGGCACTCAGGACACGGGCAGAAACTTCCCCCCTCCCGTCCCCCCAAGGGGGACGCTCGCCTGCGCCCGCAATTCTGATTTTTCCCTTGCTCCCGGGGATTGGGTCTGATATAAGGATCGGCCCATGTACGCGATCTTCAAGAACGGCGGCCGGCAGTACCGCGCGGAAAAAGGCGCGACCCTCGAGCTCGACCAGCAGGGGCCCAAGGAGGGCGAGAAGCTGGAGTTCACCGAGGTCGTGCTCCTCCACGACGGCACGAAGGCGACCATCGGCGCCCCCACGGTGAAGGGCGCGAAGGTTCTCGCCGAGGTCGTGAAGAATTTCCGGGGCGACAAGGTCCGCGTCTTCAAGTTCCGCAAGCGCGAAGGCTACCACCGCACCCGCGGCCACCGCTCCGAGCTCACGCTGGTCAAAGTCACGGACATCGTGACGGGCTAGCGTTCCCTTCCCACGCCATCGGCGTGGTAGACTTCATCCGTGACGGATCCCTTCCGCTGGTTTGTCCGCATCGGGGCCTTCCTGCTCCTCCTCTCGCCCCTCCTGCAGCACTGCGAGGCGGCGGGCCGGCGCTTCAGCCCGATCCTGATCATGGGGGAGCTCTCGCCGGTCCTCGCGCCCCTGGAGCGGCTGGGCCTCGCCCTCTGGCTCTTCGTCCCCCTCGTCGTGGGCGCGGCCCTCCTGGCGGGCGCCTGGCGCGGCCTCCGGCCCGACGCGGCCCTGCGCGCCCTCACGCTCGCCCTCCTACTGGCCGTCTCCTTCGCGCTGACGACCCTCGGGTCGGTCCTGCTCACCCAGACGGGCGGCGGGCCCCAGGCGCCCCTGCCCTCGTTCCCCCTGTCGCTGCTGCTCTTCCTGATGCCGATCCTCCTGGGCGGGCTCGCGCTCGCGCGCCTCGTGGGCGGCGATTTCGCCCGCTCCACCGGCGGCTTCGTCCGCCTCTCCCTCGGGCTGCTGCTCGCGCTCAACGGGCTCTTCCTGCTCGACAGCGGCTGGGACCTGCTGCTGCCCCTCATCAAGCAAAATGGAACGCCCCGCGCGCTGGCCGGCGCCTGGACGGCCCCGGCGGGCGGACTCCTGGTCGTGGCCGGCGAACTCCTCTCCCGCCTCCGCCCCCGCGCGGCCGTGGACACGGCCCCTGCTTCCGGTTAGGATTTCCTCTCTCCGGGGGAAAGGAACAGGGAGATCTCCGTGGCCGAAATCCAGGATTCGGAATTTCTCCGGATCCTCCGCGAGAGCCCCGTGGTCTCGCCGGAGCAGGTCCGCTCCGCCCAGGAGCTCCAGCGCGACGAGCTCGACCGCCAGGGCTCCTGCCGCAGCCTCTTCGCCATCCTCTGCGCCCGCGGGCTGATCGACGATCGGGCGATGCAGACGATCAAGCCGCCGCCGACCGTCGTCCTCGCCGCGGCCGACGGCCCGAAGACCCCGGGCTCGCCCTCGTCGATCTCCGCGATCCGCTCCGCCCGGAAGCGGCCGCCGGAGGCGGAGGCGGCCGCCGCGGATCCGCGCAACGTCCTGGGGCCCTATGTCCTGCTGAAGGAGGTCGGCAAGGGCGGCATGGGCCGCGTCTACCGCGCCTGGGACGAGAACGTCGGCCGGATCGTCGCGCTCAAGGTGATCGACACCGAGGACGTCGCCGACCGCGAGCGCTTCGTCCGCGAGGCGCAGATCGCCGGCCGGCTGAGCCATCCCTCGATCGCGACCGTGTTCCACGCGGGCGAGCAGGGCTCACGCGGCTGGATCGCGATGCAGTTCATCGAAGGCGGGCCCATCGACGCGCAGCCGCTCCCGCTGCTCAGCGCCCTCGCCCTGATCCGCGACGCCGCCCAGGCGCTCAGCTACGCCCACGACCAGGGCGTGGTCCACCGCGACGTGAAGCCGGGCAACCTGATGGTCGACGGCAAGGGCCGGGTCTTCCTCACCGACTTCGGCCTCGCCAAGGAAGTGGTGGGCAACGTGACCGCCCAGCTGTCGATCACCGGGACGACCTTCGGCACGCCGCAGTTCATGTCGCCCGAGCAGGCCCGCGGCGAGCACCGCCGGATCGACGGCCGCAGCGACATCTACTCGCTCGGCGCGACCCTCTACGCGCTGCTCGCCCGCCGGCCGCCCTTCGTCTCGAAAAACCTGGCGACGCTGCTGCTCGAGGTGTTGGACAAGACCCCGCCGCGCCTGTCCCGCTTCAACCGGGAGATCTCCCCCGAGCTCGAGATGCTGGTCGAGCGGTCGATGGCGAAGGACCCCTCGCGCCGTTTCGCGACGATGGGGGAGTTCGCCGCGGCGCTCGACCGGATGATCGGCGACGGGAGGTTCGCCGGGCGCTACGGCATCGCCAGGTCGGTCGCGCGACGCTGGCTGCCCCGCCTTGCCGTGGCCGCGGCGCTCGGGGCGGCGCTCTGGTTCGGAATCCCCCGGATGTTCGCGGCTCCGAAGCCGGCCGATCCGGCTCCGCGCCTCTACGCCGACGCGATCGCCGAGCTCCGCACGCTCGAGGACCAGAACGTGACGCCGGAGATCCGCCGCGACCGTGTCGTGAGCGGCGTGCTCCGCCCCCTCACCGAGGTGCTCCGGCTGAAGCCCGGCGACCTCCGGGCGCGCGCGGCGAAGGTCCGGGCGCTCTACGCGGCCGGGGACCGCGAGGCCGCCGCGCGGGAGCTCGCGGAGCTGGGACGGCGGAAGGAGGACGACTACCGGCTGCTCCTGGTCTCGGCGCTGCTGGACCTCGAAGACGCGCTCGCGAAGCCCTGTCCGCTGCCGCTCCTGGAATGTCCCGGCTTCGAATGGGACCGGCGTCCCGCGCCTCTGGCCGCGGAGATCAAGGCGGTGGCCCGGGCGAAGGTCGGCTCCGATCTTGCGGCGGAATACAAGGAGGACGGAGCGGCGATCCAGGGCCTGACGGAGCTCGCGGCGGGGGACTACGGGAAGGCGGCGGATCTGCTGCGGCCGAAGCGGCTGCCGGTGTTCCGGGCGGCCTGGTGCCGCGCGGCCTATCTGGCCCGCCGCTTCGACGAGGTCCTGCAGTCGGAGGACGCGGAGGGCCGGCGGGAGCACTTCGGCGCCGGGCTGGCGATCGCCGCCAGCACGGAGATCGTGCTGGTTCTCCTGCTCGACGAGGCGGGCGCGGACGCGCCGCTGGTCCACGCGGCGATCGCGCGGATCGAGGGGGCGTCCGACCTGGAGAAGCACCTGAAGGCCGCCTGGGAAGGCGCGGACGCCGAGCACCGGGCGGCGCTGCTTTCGGCGAGGCTGCGGGCGAAGGCGCCGGCCTGGGCGGACGGCGAGAAGGAGTATCGCGAGGCGATGGCGCTGGCGGGCGACGCGCCGGCGACCTGGCCGGGGCGGCTGGCGGCGATCGAGCTTAGGCTCGGGCTGGGGACGCGGCTGCTGCGGTCGCGCGGCGACGGGAAGGCGCTGCTCGAGGAGGCGCTGCGCCGGGCGGACGAACTGGCGAAGCAGGACCCCGGCTGGGCGCCGCCGCGGCTGCTCGCCGCGCAGGCGCGGCTGCGGCTCGGCCGGCTCGACGAGCTGAAGGAGGATCTTCCGAAGCTGGGGGAGGGAGTCCGGGCGGGCCTGATCGCGGCGGCGGCGGAGCTGTCGGCGGCGGAGCGCGAGTTCAAGGCGGGCCGGCCCTACGCCGACCTGGCGAGGGCGGCGCAGCAGAAGGCGCGGGCGGCGTCGCGCGACCACGCGGAAACGGGGCTGCTGACGGGCGCGGCGTCGCTCCTGCTGGCGCGGCAGGAGGTGGCGGAGAACCGGGACGAGTCGGACTTCGTGACGGCCGCGGTGGAGTCGTTCAAGTGGGCGATCGAATGTCAGGGCGGCCTGATGGAGGCGCGCTACCACCGGGGCCGGGCGCTCTTCCTGCTGGCGGAGATCCGCCGGCGCGGCGGCGGCGACGGCCGGGCCGAGGAGGAGCTGGCGCGGGCGGACGCGGACGCGGTGCTCGCGGCGGCGCCGGACTTCCAGCCCGCGCGCTACCTGCGGGCGAACGTGAACTTTTCGCTGGGCAAGGACGCCGAGGCGGTGGCAGACTGGCGGGCCCTGATCCAGGCGGACCCGTCCTGGGACACGCCGGACCTCCGCTCCTGGATCCAGCGGGCTCTGGACCGACAGAACAAATGAGACACGCAAGATTCCTGGCGCTGGCCCTGATGCCGCTGGTCGCGGGATGCGACCTGGCGGTCGGGATCTACTTCGCGACGCGGAGCAAGGACTCGCGGGTCGCCGCGACGCCGCTGCCGTCGGTCAACCTCGCGGCGACCGACGCGACGGCCTCGGAGGCGGGAGGAAACACGGGGACCTTCACGATCACGCGGACCGGGAGCACGTCCGCGGCGCTGGACGTCTTCTTCACGGTATCCGGCACCGCGTCGGCCCCGGCCGATTACGCGACGCTGACGAGTCCCGTGACCCTTCCCGCAGGTCAGGCGAGCGTGACCCTGACGGTGACGCCCGTGAACGACGCCATCGCCGAAGGTGTGGAGACCGTGATCGTCACGATCACCGCGACGGCGACCTACACGATCGAGGCGCCGGGGAACGCCACGGTGACCATCGACGACGACGACGACAACCGGTACCACGTGTGGGTGGCGAACCTGACCGCGGGGCAG
>JACQFK010000174.1 GCA_016200125.1 Planctomycetota bacterium | reverse complement strand
GGATCAGGACTCCGAGGTGAGAAGGCCGGATATGCGACGACATCCACTTCATTGGACGCCGCCCGCGTTACTTCAGCTCCAGGACGTAGAGGTTCTTGAACTGGATCGTGTTGTGCTCGTGCTGGAGGCCGATGGCGCCGCGCGCGGGGACGCCCGGAAGCTGCGCCGACGAGATGACCTCCTCGCCGTTCAGGACCACCGTGAGGCGGTCGCCCTTCATCGTGATCGTCATCTGGTTCCACTCGCCCACCGGCTTGTCGGCCCGCTTCTTCGGCATGCAGGCCTTGCGGACCTCGGCGGGCATCTTCGGATCGGTCCGGTACTCCCAGACCTCGCCGCTGCCGCAGGGATAACAGAATAGGTTCGCCTGCGCCTTGCGGAAGCCGCGGAGGAAGACCCCGCTGTCGCCGCCGTCGATCATCCGCTCCGTCTTCACCTTGCCGCCGGGGCCTTTCACTTCGTTGCCGTCGGCATCGAAGACGGGATGGTTCTCTTCGGTGGGCTTGCCCGACCAGCGCCAGGAGAGCATCAGCGTGAAATCGCCGAACTCCGGCTCGGTCCAGAGGTCGCGCTTCTTCCCGTCGTGCTCGAGGACGCCCTCCTCCACGGACCAGTGCTGCCGCGTCTCCTCGTCCGCCTTCCAGCCCGAGAGATCCTTCCCGTTGAAGAGCGCCGTGAAGCCCGCGGGAGGCGTGTTGTCCGCCTGGAGGAGAAGTGCCGCCAGGACCGCCCGTCTCATCATCCTCTCTCTGTACGCCGCCGCGCCCGGCCGTTTCGTTGAATTTCTTGCCACCACCGGGGTCCCGAGTGCCAAGTATATATAGATGATCCGCAGCGCCCGGTTGGCCCTGATCCTGCTCGCGGCGGCTTCCTGCCGGACCGAGCCCGAGTCCGCGCCGGCCGCGATGCCGGAGAAGCGGGTCCCCTGGACCGCGTCGCGCGTGGCCGGCTCCCCCGACCCGCCCCTGCCCTACCAGACGAAGCGGGCCTTTCCCAAGCTCGGCTTCCGGCATTCGCTCTTCATCACCTTCGAGCCCACGACCGGCCGGATGATGACGGTCGTGCAGGAGGGCCGAGTCCACGCCTTCCCCAATGATCCCGCCGTCGAGAAGGCCGATCTCTTCTTCGAGCGTAAGGGGACCTGGTTCTACTCGATGATGTTCCACCCGAAGTACGCGGAGAACCATTGGGTGTACTTTTTCTCCAACGGCCCGCCGGACACGGAGCCGAACAAGAAGAACCGCATCCTCCGCTACGTCGTGAAGGACGGCAGGGTCGACCCCTCGACCGAGCACCTCGTGATCGAGTGGACGTCCAACGGCCACGACGGCGGCGAGATGGGCTTCGGGCCCGACGGGATGCTCTACATCAGCGCGGGCGACGGGACCACCGACTCCGACCGCAACGTCACCGGCCAGGACATCAGCGACCTCAATTCCGGCATGATCCGGATCGACGTCGAGCATCCGGATCCGGGCAAGGGCTACTCGATCCCGAAGGACAACCCGTTCCTGTCCATCCCGGGCGCAAGGGGCGAGCTCTGGGCCTACGGGTTCCGGAATCCCTGGCGGATGACCTTCGATCCCAAGACCGGCGACCTCTGGGTGGGCGACATCGGCCAGGATCTGTGGGAAATGGTCGAGCTCGTCCAGAAGGGGGACAACTACGGCTGGAGCGTCATGGAGGGCGGCCATCCCTTTCACTCCCTGCGAAAGGTGGGGCCGACCCCGATCAAGACCGCCGCGATCGTCCATCCCCATTCCGAGGCGCGGTCGATCACCGGCGGCATCGTCTACACGGGCCCGAAGTACAAGGAACTGCAGGGCGCCTATCTCTACGGGGACTACGGCACCGGCAAGATCTGGATGGCCCGCGCCGTGAACGGCAAGATCACGGCCAACCGCGAGATCGCCGACACGCCCTACCAGATGCTGGGCTTCGCGCAGGACGCCGCGGGCGAGATCTACATCGTCGACTACGCGGGCGCGATCTACCAGCTGGAACCCACGCCGCCTGACCGGCCCCAGCCGGTGTTTCCGCGGACTCTTTCCGCGAGCGGCGTGTTCACGTCGGTCGCGGGCTATCAGCTCGACCCCGGCCTGATCCCCTACACGGTCAACGCCCCCCTCTGGTCCGACGGCGCTTTCAAAGAGCGCCACCTCGGGATCCCGGGCGACGGCCGGATCGACTTCTCCGAGGACGGCGCCTGGAACTTCCCCGACGGCGCCGTGCTCGTGAAGACCTTCTCGCTCGAGAGGGAGCGGGGCAATCCCTCGTCGCGGCGCCGGATCGAGACGCGCTACCTCGTCAAGCAGCAGAACGAGTGGGTGGGCTATTCCTACGAGTGGAACGACGCGCAGACGGACGCGACGCTCGTCGATGCGCCGGGGAAGACCCGCGACTACACGATCCGCGACGGCGGCTCCACGCGGAAGCAGTCGTGGTACTACCCCAGCCGCGCGGATTGCATGGTCTGCCACTCGCGCGCCGCCAACTATGTGCTCGGGCTGAGCACGATCCAGATGAACCGCGAGGGCCAGCTCGAGGGATTGGAGCGGCTGGGCTTCTTCAAGGTCGACGCCCTGGAGCACCTGCGCCTGCAGCAGGAGCGATGGAAGAAGCGGCTGGTCGGGCCCCTCCGCGCGGTGCTGCCCCGCGTCTGGCAGCAGGTCCGCAACGACCTCTCCCGGCGGACGAAGCCCGAGCAGAGGACCACGGGCATCCTTCCGAAGTCGCCCGCGGACTACGACCGCCTGGCCGACCCCTACGACGCGACGGCCGATCTCGGGCTCCGGGCGCGCGCCTACCTCCACTCCAACTGCGCGCAGTGCCATGTCGAGGCGGGCGGCGGGAATTCGGCGATCGACCTCCACATCGGCACGAAGCCCGACCGCATGCGCCTCTTCGACGTGAAGCCGCAGCACGACCCGCTCGGCCTCGCCGATCCGAGGATCGTGGCCTCGGGCGCCCCGGAGCGTTCCGTGCTCTTCCAGCGGATCTCGCGGCGCGGGCCGGGGCAGATGCCGCCCTTGGCCACGAGCGCCGTGGACGAGCGCGCCCTCGCGATGCTCCGCGAGTGGATCTCGTCCCTCAAGCCTTAGAGGATCTCCCGCGGCCGGTTGTAGACGGAGCGAAGCGCCTCCGAGTAGCGCACGCCGCAGGCGGAGCCCCGGTAGCGGGCCAGCGTCTCCTTCGCAGTCTGGGCCCCCTCCATCTTCGTCTTGTCGTAGGGCTGGTTCCGGACGAAGGCCATCAGCTCCCCGAGCCAGTCGTTCGCCTCCGCCCAGACTTCGCCGACGTCGACGTAGGTGTCGGGTTCGAACCCGATCGTGTGGCCGGGACCGTTGTCGTACCAGTAGATCGACTTCGCCGGACGGTAGGCCGCGCCGGGCTCCAGCAGGCGGTCGCCGTGCTGGAGCGCGACCTTCGACAGCGTCGACGCGACGGCGTGGTCCTGGTGGCGGTCGTCCGGCCAGAGCATGAGGGCGACGTCGGGCTGGACCTCCGCGACGACCTTCGCCACCGCCCGTTTGGTCTCGAGCGCGACGTCGAACTTCTGCTCGGCGTAGTCGAGGAAGCGCATCTCGACGCCGTGCTGCTTCGCGATCTCGGCGCTCCGGACGAGCAGGTCCTTCTCACGGCCCTGCACCGGCTTCCAGTTCGAGTAGTCGCCGATGACCGCCAGGATCACCGTGCGGTAGTTTTTGCGCACGGCGCGAAGCAGGACGCCTCCGACCCCGAAGACGCAGTCGTCGTAGTGGGCGCCGATCGCCAGGAGTGTGGGCATGGCCGGATCCTCCCTTTAGAATCAACGCGGCGGAGCATCGAATCGCTGGAAGCGGGCCGCCGGAATCCTATAATCGCAGAATGAACTGTCCGAAGTGCAACACACCCGCCGCCGCGGGAGCCTCCCATTGCAAGCGCTGCGGGGCGCCCCTGACCGCGAAAGCCGCTGCCGCCGCAAGCGCCTCCGGCGACATCGACCTCATGCCGCTCGAGGAATCGAAGACGCCCGCCTTTTCGCCCTACGAGCCGCCGCCAGATCTCGGGCTGCCGCCCGCTCCGGGCGCGAAAGCCGCCCCCGGCGACCCGAAAGGGCCGACGGCTCCCGGAGACTACGTCCCGAAGATCCGCGGCGCCAACGCGGCTCCCAAGCAGAGCAACCTGGGCCTCATCGTCGGCGGCGTCATCCTCGCCCTCATCGTGGGCCTCGTCCTCTGGCGCGTCTTCCGGACCGAGAACAAGGTGGTCGTCGGCAATCCCAAGGTCGAGACATTCGTCTCGCTCCAGCCCAACGCCACGCGCGTGGAGAAGATCGAGGTCAGCGGTCTCGTCCCCTACACCTTCGACGTCGAGATCCTCGACGGCGAGC
>JACQFK010000034.1 GCA_016200125.1 Planctomycetota bacterium | reverse complement strand
AGCAGCGCGGCGGTCGGACGCAGATCGTCCGCGACGGGGATCCGGTCGGCGACGTCCCCGAGCCGCGGCACGAGAAGTCCGACGCGGAGGCCCGGGGAGAGAGGAAGGAGCTTTCCGGGATCCCGCTCGATCCGGAGCGCCCCCTCGGCGACCGCCGCGGCGAGCGCCGCCCCTTCCCCGTCGTCCGGTTCCCGGCTCCCGTTCGCCGCCACCGGTCCCACGCCGGCCTGGATGCCCGCCGCGCGGAGGCCCGCCGCCAGTTCCGCAGTCATCGGCCCGGTCCCGGACACGAGGTTCACCGTGATCCCCATCGCCGCGAGCTCGTGGCCCATCGCCCGACCCACGTCGCGGGCGAGCGCCGGGTTGGCCGCCGCCTCGAGCGCCTCCAGCCCGGGGAACGGCGTCACCCCGCGCACGAAGGGCGTCGACGCTCCGCCCTCGTGCCGGACCGCGATCTCCAGGGCGACCCCGACCTCCCTTCTCAGCGTTTCCACGAGTTCCCGGACCTGCTCCGGGGTCTCGATGTTGCGGCGGAGGAGCTGGATGCCGGAAGGAAGCGCGGCGCGGAGCTCCCGCACCAGTTCGGGCGTCGCTTCGATGCCGTAGATCTCGGCGAAATCGGGGATCACGCTGGCTCCTGGGAATCCCGGGATTCGGGATCCGGGATTCTCTTCCGGTTTTCCTATATATTGTCGCCATGGTCAACACTCTGAAGCCGGTTCTCGACGAAGAACTGAGGAAGATCCGCGCGGCGGGACTCTACAAGGACGAGCGCGTGATCCAGGGCCCGCAGGGGCCGCACATCCGGGTGGCCCAGCGCGAGGTGCTGAACTTCTGCGCGAACAACTACCTGGGCCTCTCCTCCCATCCGGACATCGTCCGGGCGGCGCACGAGGCGCTCGACCGCTGGGGCTACGGCCTCAGCTCCGTCCGCTTCATCTGCGGGACGCAGGGGCTCCACAAGGAGCTCGAGACGTCGATCTCCCGCTTCTTCGGGACCGACGACGCGATCCTCTACACCAGCTGCTTCGACGCAAACGGCGGCCTCTTCGAGACGCTCCTGGGGCCCGACGACGCGATCATCTCCGACGCGCTCAACCACGCGTCGATCATCGACGGCATCCGCCTCTGCAAGGCCGAGCGCCACCGCTACGCGAACGCGGACATGAAGGAGCTCGAGGACTGCCTCAAGAAGGCCCGCGACAGGCGGATCCGGATGATCGCGACCGACGGGGTCTTCTCCATGGACGGCACGATCGCGCCGCTGCCGCAGATCTGCGAGCTGGCCGACCGCTATCAGGCGCTGGTCATGGTCGACGACTCGCACGCCAGCGGCTTCATCGGGAAGACGGGCCGGGGGACGCCGGAGCTTCACGGGGTGCAGTCCCGGATCGACGTGATGACCTCGACGCTCGGCAAGGCGCTGGGCGGCGCCGCCGGCGGCTTCACGACCGGCCGGCGGGAGATCATCGAGATCCTCCGCCAGCGTTCGCGGCCCTACCTCTTCTCCAACACGGTGCCCCCGCCGATTTGCGGCGCCGCGCTCAAGGCCTTCGAGCTGCTGTCCGGCTCGACGGGGCTCCGAGACCGGCTCGAGGAGAACACGCGGCATTTCCGCGCGGAAATGACGAAGCGCGGCTTCCAGATCAAGCCGGGCGTCCACCCCATCTGCCCGATCATGCTCCACGACGCGAAGCTCGCGCAGGACTTCGCGCGGGCGATCCTCGACGAGGGGATCTACGTGATCGGCTTCTTCTTCCCCGTGGTCCCGGAAGGCCAGGCGCGGATCCGCGTCCAGATCAGCGCGGCGCACGAGCGGTCGGACCTGGACCAGGCGATCGCGGCCTTCGAGAAGGTCGGCCGGATCCTCGGCGTCCTGAAGGGCTGAGGGCTACTTCTCCGGGTTCTCCGGCTCCTCGAGCCGCCGGCGCTGGGCGTCGAGCTGCCGGAGATAGGCGATCCCGTCGCGGCCGATCTTGTGGATCTCCGTGTAGCGGCCCAGCACGCTGTGGCGCAGCATCCTCGTATAGTGAAAGATGCCGTAGCAGAAGACGATCGAGAGGCAGGTCACCAGGATCCAGAACGGCAGGCCGCGGTCGGCGCCGAGCCCCGAATAGACCTCCGACATCACCAGCTGGACCGACATGAGAGCCAGCAGCGCCGACCCCGGGGAGGCCTTGCTCTCGTGGGCCACCAGGACCACAATGCCCCAGAGGCTCACGATGATGATCAGCTGCACGTCCGAGAAGTACCGGTACGGATGAAGGGCCACGGCGGCCGACAGCCCGAGCGCATACATCGCGGCCACCCCCCGGAGCTTCCCGAAGCGCCTCTGCCAGTGGACCGTCGCGAGCGCGACCAGCGCGATCGGGGAGAGCTTGAGCATGAGGTAGAGCAGGTAGACCCAGTCGAAAGCGAAGGGGTGGACGAAGGTCGCGAACACGGACCCTTTCAGCCAGGCTTCCGAGCTGCCGGCCGGGTGGATCACGCACTCTCCCGGCACGAAGATCCAGGCCACCGCGCAGACCAGCGCGAGGAAGAGCGCCACGGTCCTGAGCCTTGCCCTTATCATGACGCACTCACTTTAGCACACCGCCCGCGTTGAGGATACGCTTTGAACCGCAGGATGCTAAAATAGGACGTGTTCATGCACCCCTTCCTCCCCCCCGCAGGCCTGGCCCTCCTGGCCGCGCTCCTGCTCGGATCCTGCGACGGCGCCTCGCAGCCTCTCCCCCGGTCCACCAAGACCGCGATCGTCTACCGCGACTTCTACCTCCGCCACAACGACATCGAAGGGCAGGTGGAGCATCCCGACCGGCTCCGCGTCATCATGAAGCGCCTGCGCGACACGGGCCTGCTCGACCGGCTCGAGCGGCTCGCCCCGCCGCCCGCCGACCTGGAATGGATCCTCCAGGTCCACACCCCGCAGCACATCGAACGGGTCCGGCAGGGCTGCCGCTGGATCAAGAACGAGTCGCAGCCGGTCGACACCGCGGACGCCGGCGTCACCGGCCGCTCCTTCGACGTCGCCGTCTGCGCCGTGGGCGGCATCCTCGGGGGCGTGGACGCCGTCATGAGCGGCCGCGTCCGGAACGCCTTCTGCGCCATCCGGCCTCCCGGGCACCACGCCTCCTCCAACCAGGCCATGGGCCTCTGCCTCTTCAACAACGTCGCCATCGCGGCCCGCTACCTGCAGCGGAGACACGGGCTGGAGAAGATCATGATCATCGACTGGGACTGCCACCACGGAAACGGCACGCAGGAAATCTTCGACGAGGACCCCACCGTATTCTATTTCAGCACCCACCAGTCCCCCTTCTATCCCAAGACGGGGTTCGCCGAGGAGACGGGGATCGGGCGGGCCGTGGGAACGAAGATGAACGTCCTGCTCAAGAGGGGCTCGACCGACGCCGACATCCTGAAGGCCTACCAGGAGCGGCTGCGCCCGGCCGTCCTGGCCTTCAAGCCCGACTTCATCCTGATCTCGGCCGGCTTCGACGCCGCCCGCGGCGATCTCCTCGGCGGGCTGGAGCTGACGCCGGATGCCTACACTCAGATGACCCGCATCGTCAAGGAGCTGGCCGAGACCTGCTGCAAGGGCCGGCTCGTGTCGACGCTGGAGGGGGGCTACAGCCTGAAGCAGCTCCCGGGATGCGTGGAAGCCCACGTGCGCGCCCTGATGGAGTGAGCGCCGGCGATGCTCTTCCACAGCATCGAATTCCTGGCCTTCTTCGCCGTCGTCTTCCCCGTACACCTGGCGCTCCGCCGGACGCGCTTCATGAACGCCTGGCTCCTCGGCGCCTCCTACGTCTTCTATGCCGGCTGGAACCCCGCCTACCTCGTCCTCATCATCGCCACGACCCTCGTCGACTTCTTCGTCGTCCGGAAGATCGCGGACGGCGGGCGCAAGAAGGCCTGGCTGGCCGTCAGCCTGGCGACGAACCTCGGCGCGCTCGGGTTCTTCAAGTACATAGGGTTCTTCACCCGGAACGTGAACGGGCTGCTCTCGCTCTTGGGGGTCGCCCAGGGCCTGCCCGT
>JACQFK010000033.1 GCA_016200125.1 Planctomycetota bacterium | reverse complement strand
CGATTTGTCCACGTCGTCGCCCGACGACGCGAAGAAGATCAAGGGCAAGGTGATCGCGTTCCACGGCGCCGACGATCCCTTCGTGCCGGCCGCGCAGGTGGCCGCCTTCGAGGACGAGATGCGCAAGGCGGGCGTGGACTGGCAGCTCGTCGCCTTCGGCGGCGCCGTCCACAGCTTCACGCTCAAGCAGGCGGGGAACGACAACTCCAAGGGCTCCGCCTACAACGAGAAGGCCGACCTCCGCTCCTGGGACATGTACAAGTCCTTCCTTGCGGAGATCTTCCGCTAAGGCTGCGGCCTGGCCGCCAGGCGCTCGGCCAACAGGGTCATCACCGCGGCGCTCGTGCAGGCGACGCGGCCGGTGATGCAGTGGTGCCCCGCCCAGGTGCCGTCCGCGTTCTGGAGCGAGCCCAGCTTCTCCTTGATCTTCTCGTTCCACTCGCGCCACTCGCGGCCCGGATCCCGGACCAGGGCGTCGCTGATGTTCAGGTAGGAGATGAACTCCTCGCCGCCCAGGGAGCCGAATCCCTTGAGGAATGCCGTGTCCCTCGTCGCCCGGTCGGTCGCCGCCTTGATCACCTGGAGGGTCGGCTTGCCGGCGGCGGGAGCGCTCCGCGTCGCGGCCTCCAGGGCCTGGGCGGCGTCGTAGAGCGGCACGCCGGCCGCGCCGGCCTTGCCTCCGAAGCGGGAGCCGGAGCGGCCACCGCCGGAGTAGGCCAGGAAACTTGCGGCATCGCCCGGGCTCTCGGCGTGGTCCGACATCGCGAAGTCCGACGCCCGCTCGACGACGGACGACTCCACCTCGACGCCCGTCCGCCGGGCGCCGTGGAGCGCGCGGGCCGCGATCGACGTCCCGATCAGCGGGGCCCAGCCGCCCGCGGCGTTCCAGCTACCGTCCTTGTCCTGGTGGGCCTGAATTTTGGCGACGCACTTCTCCAGGCAGCTGCGCACACGGTTCTGCGTGGCGGCGTCCGCCATTCCGCCGTCGATCTCCGACAGGAGCAGCGTCGAGACGAAGGTGTCGATATAAGGTCCGAGCTTGCGCTGGATCTGCGTGCCCTGCTGAGGAGTCACGTCGAGGCCCTCGGCTTTGGAACCTTCGACGTGCCGGAGCACGAACGCGATTCCCTTCCGGAGCGCGTCCCGATGCCGGCCCCCGCGGGGGGTCGTCCCCGAGCGGAGCAGCGCCAGGCAGGCGAAGGAGGTGTTCGCCACGTCGTTGCCCTCGGATTCGAGGCGCTCCTGCTTCCTCTGATCTGCGACCTTGCCGCCGTCCTGGCCCCATCCGCCGTCCTCGCCCTGGACGGAGACCAGCCAGGCCAGTCCCTTCTGCGCGGCGGCTTCCAGCGGCGTCGAGCTCCAGGAGGCATGGAGCGCGCTCTTTTCCGGCGGCCGGAGCGGGGGAGGGGCCGGACGGGGGGCGGAGCGGACCGGCGCCATTGCGAACGGCGGCTTCGGGTCCTCCGGAGCCGGGAGGTATCTCGTCGTCGGCCGGTCCGGAAGCGTCACCTGCCGGACGGCGAGCGTCGGCGAGGTCCGTGGAGGAGGCTGCGGTTCCTCCGAGGGTCCGCAACCGGCCCCGAGCGCGGCGATCAGCGCGAGGATCGATCTGTTTCTACTCATGGCAGAGATAGACGGACGGAAGGGCGGAGGGTTCGATCGATTCGCGATCTGGGGTTCCGGTCCGGGCGATAGAATCCACTCATGCTGCCGGTCCGGGGACGCCGCGGATACGAGGTCTATGCCGCGGGGATGGAAGCGAGCGCCGCCGACAAGGCGAAGCTGCTGAAATTCGTCAAGCCGGGCGTCATCGCCGACCTCGGCTGCGGCTCTGGCACGGTGCTGGAACTCCTGCGCCGCAAGTTCCGCACGAGCCAGTTCGTCGGGGTCGACCTCTCCCCCGAGATGGTCGAGCGCTGCTCGAAGCGCTTCCCGGGCGCCGAGATCCGGCGCCACGACATCACGCTGCCCCTCTTCGACGAGAACTCGATCGACACCATCGTGCTCTGCTCGATCATGCACGAGGTCTTCAGCTACAAGGGCTACGACTATTCGGCCGTCCGCCAGACGCTGCGGCTCTGCGCCGACGCCGTCCGCTCCGGGGGGCGGGTGATCATCCGCGACGGGCTCAAGCCCGCCCGCGAGGACGCGGTCTACCTGACCTTCCTCAACGAGAAGGCCTACGACACCTTCGTGAAGTTCTCCCTCGAGTTCGGTTCGAGCGAGATCGTCTGGCAGCTCCGGGACAGCCGCATCCAGGTCGCGCGCCGCGACGCGATGGAGTTCCTGACGAAGTACATCTACGACGTCAACTGGAAGTACGAGGTGAAGGAGCAATTCGGCGTCTTCAGCCTCGCCTCCTGGGCCGAGGAGTTCCGCAAGATCGGCCTCAAGGTCGTCCACAAGGAAAGCTACCTGATCGACTGGCTCCGCGTGACCCACTGGCAGAAGGACGTGAAGATCGAGGTCAAGACGTCCAAGGGATACCGGCCGACGGACTACCCTCATTCGACCATGATCCTCGTCGGCGAGAAATAAAGGGACCCCTCCGGCGGGCGGCGGGGGCGTTAATCATCTGTCGGGAATGATGGAGCGGGAAGGATGCTGAAATCTCTTCTGATCCTGCTGGCGGTCCAGGCGGGAGCCCCGGACCGGCTCGCGCCGATCCTCGAACGCTGGCGCTCGGGCCGCGAGGAGGACCGGCTGGCCGCCCTCCGCGAGGCCGCCTCGCTCCGCAAGGAGCTGGGCGACGCCGCGCTGGCGAAGTTCGCCGAGCCGCCGCTGACCCAGACCTGGACCCATTCCGAGGAGCTCACCGAGCTCGTCTCCCGCGAGCGGATCCCCGCCTGGTCGCGGCTCCTCATCCCGCTGCTCAAGGACCGCGAACCCCGCACGGCCTGGCAGGCCGCCTACGCGCTCATCCAGCTGGAGGCGCGCGACCGGGTCCCCGACTTCGTCCCGCTCCTCAAGGACGCCGACGCGTCCGTCCGGCCCAACGTCCTCCACGTGCTCCTGAAGCTGGGCACCCGCGAGCATGCCGCGCTCGTGGCGCCCTACCTGGACGACCCGGAGCCGGACGTCGCCTCCGCGGCGGTCCAGGCGCTGGGCAAGTTTCGCGCCCGCGACTACGCCCCCCGCATCGTGAAGTTCCTGGCCGCGACCGATCCCTTCCACCGCCAGGCGGCGATCGCGTCCCTCGCGGAGATGGGCGCCGCCGACAAGGCGGACAAGATCGCCGAATGCCTGGCCGACGGACAGGAGCTGGTCCGCTGGGAGGCCGTCCGCGCGCTCGGCCGCCTCAAGGCGCGCGAGTACGCCGGCGAGATCGTCGCGATGGCCGAGGAGGACGCCGCCCAGGCGCCGGTCATCGAGGCCCTCGGCGCGCTCGGCCTGCGGGAGCTGGCGCCCCATCTCCTGCCTTTCCTGGACAACCCCGAGCCCGGCATCCGCTGGCGGGCCGTGCGGGCCCTCGGCGGCGTCGACGCGAAGGACGACGCCCCCCGCCTCGCCGGGATGCTGAAGGACGAGGACAGCTACGTGCGGCTCAGCGCCCTCCAGTCGCTGGCCGCGATGGGCTCGCGCGAGCAGGCGGCCGGGATGCTCGCGCTGCTGCACGACGAGGAGTTCGAGGTGTGCAAGGGCGCGACCGAGGAGACGAGCGCCTTCCTCAACGCCGACCACGTGAAGACGGTCGTGTCGCTGCTGGGGGAGGACGATCCCTTCGTCCAGTGGGGCGCGCTCCAGCTGCTGGTCGCGGCGGAGGCGAAATCCGCGCTGCCCGCCGTCGCCGCCCGCCTCCGGGCCGGCGAGGTTCCGAACCGCGACGTCGTCCGCGCGCTGGGCCGCCTCGGCGGGCCCGAGCAGCGCGAGCGGGTCGCCGCGGCGCTCAAGAGCGACGACGGCCTCGTCCGCCTGCAGGCCGCCTTTGCCTGGGCGAGGATCTCCGACAGCCCCGCGGAGCTCGAGGCCGCCGAGAAGACCTCGAAGGGCGCCGCCCGCCTCGCGGCCGGCTTCGCGCTCGTCCGTCAGGGCCGCCGGGACCGCGCCGCCGCGGCCGCGCTGCTGCGCGAGTTCGTCCTCCACCGGGAGGAGCCGGATTATCCCTTCCTGACGGACGAGATCTTCGACGCGCTCGCCGCGGGCTTCGAGAAGGAGATCTCTGCGGCGCTCTCGCGGGAGGTGACGGCCGCGAAGCGGATCGAATCGGCGCGCGACCTCGGCGCCCTCCTGTCGAAGGCGGGCGTGACGCTGGCCGACGGCGTCCCCGAGCTGCGCCGGCGCCTGCCGGGGGGCGCGACGCGGAGCGCCCGCCGCGCGCTGGAGTGGTCCTTCGGCGGCGACACGGTCCTCGTCCCGGAGCAGGGGAAGGTCTCCGTGATGGAGATCGACCGCGCGCTCGAAGTCTGGCAGAAGAGGCTCGACGCGCCGTAGCCCCACGGCCTATAATCTCGCGCCTATGGCGTTGGACACCGACGTCCGCCTCGCGCGCCAGGCGAAGATGAGACCCATCCTCGAGATCGCCCGCGATCTCGGCCTGCCCGAGGAGTGCATCGAGCTCTACGGTCCCCATAAGGCGAAAATCCGCGTCGACGCCCTGCAGTCGCTGGGCCCGGCGCGCGCGAAGGTCGTCGTGGTCACCGCGATGACGCCGACGCCGCTCGGGGAGGGGAAGACGGTCAACACCATCGGCCTCTCGCTCGGGCTCAACCTCCTCGGAAAGCGGGCGATCTGCACGCTGCGGCAGCCGTCGCTCGGGCCCTTCTTCGGCGTGAAGGGCGGCGCGGCGGG
>JACQFK010000224.1 GCA_016200125.1 Planctomycetota bacterium | reverse complement strand
AACTTCATCGCGCCCTCGATGTACCTCGGCGCGGAGCCGCTCAAGATCTTCTATCTCGCCCACGCCACGGGGGAGCCCAAGCGGAAGATCCTCGCGACGGTCGTCGTCAGCAAGTTCCAGGAGATGGGGGCGCTCCTCATCACCATGGTGATCGCCGCGGCGATCGCGGTGTGGAAGATCGACTTCCCCCGGCGGCAGGAGATCATGGTGCTGACCGCCCTCTTCACCCTGCTCACGCTCTTCCTCATCGCCGTGTACGGCTTCGTCACCAACCGCCAGCCGACCGTGAAGATCATCAACCTCATCGCCCGGTTCCGGAGAGGCGGCTTCGGCCGCTGGCGGCGCCGGCTGGCGCGCCTGCGCACGCGCGCGGAGGAGATGGAGCACCTGATCCACGTGGCGTTCACGAAGCGCTGGAAGACCTTCGTCGTGGCCCAGACCCTCACGACGATCTCCGCGCTCTCGGTGCTCGTCCGCCCCTGGCTCTACTTCTTCTTCAGCGCGCGCCACGAGTGGGTCCCCTTCGAGAAGCTGTCCGCCATCTACATCGTCACCAACCTCATCAACATGCTCCCCCACACGCCGGGCGCGCTCGGGGTGATGGAGGGCGGCATGATCGGCCTCTTCCGCATCCTGGGCCTCGGCGTGGATTCGGACGCCGGCGCCTACCAGATGGTCGGCCGGCTGGCGGACCTGGTGCTGATCGTCTTCGGCAGCTGGCTGATCTTCCACTACAACCTGCAGGCGATGGCAAGGCGCATCGCGGCGGGCAAGGAGAAGGTCGGGATCCACGAGGCCGTGGTGGCCGAGGACGAGCCGGAAAAATCTACTTCCGCTTGATGACCGGCAGCAGCGCGCGGAACTCGTCGGTCCCTGCCCGCTGGAGCAGCTCGAAGATCACCGTCTCCGTCGACGCGGGCAGGATCCCCGCCCCCGCCATCTTATCCGCGCCGACGGCGCCGTCGGCGTCGCTCCGGCTGCGGGTCGCGTCGCGCACGAGGTGGACCTGGTAGCCCGCCGCCTGCGCGTCGAGCGCCGTCTGGCAGACGCAGACGTGGGTCTCGTATCCCGCGACGACGACCTGGCGGCGTCCCAGGGACTCGAGCTTCGAGCGGAACTCGTCGGAGCCGAAGCAGGAGAAGACCATCTTGTGGAGCGGCGCGTAGGCGGCGAGGGCGGCGCGGACCGGCTCGATCGTCGCCCCGAAGGACTTCGCCGCGTGCTCGGTCACGATCACCGGGATCGAGAGGACCTTCGCGGCCTCGGCGAGCTTGACGAGGTTCGCGGCGGCCTCGTCCCGTCGGGCCATCTCGGCGTGGAGGCGCTCCTGGACGTCGACGAACACGAGGACCGCCTGGTCGCGCCGGAGCAGGTTCGGATGGGACATCAATAACCGGCGAGATCCGGCTCGATCGCGCCGGCCTTCCGCATCTTCTTCGTCGGGGCCTCTTCGCCGCTGGGGGCGTCGAAGCTGTACTTCACCTCGACGAAGCGCGACCGGAACTTGTTCACGCCGTCCTTCACGGGCTTGCCGTCGATGAGGCACTCCTTGAAGAAGCGGGCGATCTCCTCCATCTCCGCCTCCTTCATGCCCCAGTGGGTCATCTCCTGGACGCCCAGGCGCAGGCCGGAGGGCTTCATGACGGCCTTGGGGTCGTCGTGCGGGAGGAGGTTGTAGTTGCAGATGATGTCGTTGTCCTCGAGCTTCTGGGCGCAGTCGCGCCCGCCGCCCTGCTTCTTGACGTCGACGGCGACCTGGTGGCTCCGGGTGTAGCCGAAGTCGGCGAGCTGGACGTCGAAGCCGCCCTTCGCGAGGGCCTTCGCGAAGGCCTGGGCGTTCGCGCAGACCTGCTTGGCGTAGACCTCGCCGAACTCCATCATCTCGTAGGTCGCGACCAGGAGCGGCGGCAGCGTGAAGAGGTGGTGGTTCGACAGGCAGCCCGGGAAGGCCAGCTTGTCAATACGCTTCCACTTGTCGTCGGGGAGGTTCGAGAGGACGACGCCGCGCTGCGGCCCGAAGAAGGTCTTGTGGGTGGAGCCCAGCAGGATGTCGCAGCCCTCGGCCAGCGGATCCTGGAACTGCTTGCCCGCGATGAGGCCGAGGACGTGGGCGCCGTCGAACACGCAGATCACGCCGAGGTCCTTGCAGATGGCGGCAATCTCCTTCGCGGGCTCGGGCAACATGATGAGGCTCTTCCCCATCACGACCATCTTGGGTTTCTCCTTCGCGAGCATGTCCTTGGACGCGTTGACGTCGATCGCGTAGGGGTTCTTCGGGTCGCGGGGCCAGCGCAGGATGTTGCGCGTATACTTCCCCATCCCGCCCATCGGCTGGTGGCTGATGTGGCCGCCGACCTCGAGCGGGTTGACGATGACCTTGTCCTCGGGCTTGACGAAGGAGGAGAAGACGACGTCGTTGGCGTTGGTCCCGCTGACGGTGCGGACCTCGGCGTTCTTCACCTTGAAGAGCTTCTTCATCGAGTCGCGGGTCTTCGCCTCCACGACGTCGATATGCTTGGTGCCCTGGTAGTAGCGCTTCCCCTTCTCGGGGTGGCCTTCGGCGTAGCGGTGCCCGAAGTCGGAGGGCAGCAGGGCCCGGGCGCGGGCCGAGAGGACGTTTTCGCTGGCGATCAGGTTGATGGTCTGCCGGAGGCGCCACTCGTCGTTGGCGCGGACGACGTGCTCGACTTCGCGGACCAGCTCTTCGTTCAAACCCCACCCCCCGGAAATCAGGCCACAGGCGTCAGGCCTCGGGCTCCGGCGGGGCCGGGGCCTGGGGCCTGAAGCCTCGGACCCTCCCTAGGCGGGCTTCTGAACGCGGCCGAGGCGGAGGCAGGACGTGCAGACCTTCAGGCGGATGGTCTTCCCGTTGACGACCGCCCGGACCTTCTGAAGGTTGGGCTTGAAGCTCCGCTTGGAGCGCCCGGTGATCTTCCGTCCGACGCCGCCCTTGGACTTCGCGAGGCCGCGGCGGGTGATCTGCTCGCCGCGAAGCGGCCCCTTGTTGCAGATCGCGCAGCGGCGGCCCTTGGTCATTGGCTGAATCACGGGCGATAGCATAGGGAATTCGCCGGGGAAATCAAGAGGATTGAGCTATCGAGCCATTGGCCGACGGGAAGACAGTCCCCGGCGAGCTCCGGCCGGAACCCAGGCCTCCCGAGGTTCGAAAGGATGCCGGGAGGTTCTCCCACGAACATCGAAGGACGCGGAGATTGTCGGGCGTCTGGCGGCGACTGAATCTCGATAACTCAATTACCCGATACTGCAATGCCTTGGCTTTCTTGACAAGGTTCCGCCGGGTGATACACTTCAGGGAGTCCGGCGGCGTCCCGGAAAAAGAGGACTGTCCCCTATGGCCCAACGGCACCTCGTCGGTCTGGACATCGGATCCAAGTTCATCAAGGCGGTCCAGCTCACCCAGAGCGCCGGCCAGTACAAGGTCACGGAATTTGTCAACGAGCTGTTCTCCAAGAAGAACTTCAAGACCAAGCGCGTGGCCAGCGCCGTCAGCGGCCGCTTCGTGTTCGTCCGCTACATCTCCATGCCGGTGATGAGCGACGAGGAGCTGGTCAACGCCGCCAAGTACGAGCTCGGCAAGTACATCCCCGTCGAGGTCGACGAGGTCCTCCACGACTCCCAGAAGCTCGAGGAGCTCGCCGCGCAGGAGGGCCAGGAGCCCGAGATGCGCGTCCTCCTCGTCGCCGCCAAGCGGACCTTCATCGACGAGCACGTCGGCATCCTCGAGGGCGCGGGCCTCCAGCCGGCCATCGTCGACGTCGATTCCTTCGCCCTCGGCAACGCCTACGAGCTCTCGGGCATGATCAATCCGCAGGCGATCGCCGCCGGGAAGCTGGTGGCCCTGGTCGACATCGGGGCCTCGAAGACCAACATCAACATCATGAGCGATTCGATCTCCTACTTCACGCGCGAGTTCTACAAGGGCGGCGACGACCTCACCGACTCCATCTCCAAGAAGCTCTCCCTCGAGGTCAAGGACGCCGAGGCCATGAAGCGCGGCGTCGCGGGCGCGGCCTACAGCGGGGGCGGCGGCGGCGGATCCATCGACACCCCGAGCAACCCCGGCAACATGCCCATCGTCATGGTGTCCTCCGAGGACGCCGACAAGCTGCGCGGGGAGACCGGGCGGCGCGGCACGACCCGCGTCGGCTCCATGGGCGGCGGCGTAGGCGGGGGCGGCGGCGATGCGGACCGGGTGGTGGACTGCATCTCCAGCGTCGTCGAGGACATCTGCCACGACATCAACATCTCCATCGACTACTTCGAAAACCAGTACGACAAGAAGGTCGAAGAGGTCTACATCACCGGCGGCGCGTCCAGCACGATCGGGCTCCCCGAGACGCTGGAGCGCACGGTTCAAAAGCCCGTCAACCGCTGGAATCCCCTGCAGTACTTCGAGCTGGAGCTGCCCCGCGACTCCCAGCAGGAGCTCCAGGACAATCCGACGCAGGCCGCCATCGCGCTCGGCCTGGCGGCGCGGATCGTCGAATAGCGCCCTCCGGGCCTCCAAAGGGCGATTTGCTTGACAACCCCCCAAGGGGTGGTAGACTTTTGGAATCATGGCCTCCCGAAACCTCGTCGGACTTGACGTTGGTTCCAAGTTCATCAAGGCCATCCAGGTCACCGAGACCAGCGGGCAGTACAAAGTCACGGAATTCGGAATCGCCGAAGTCTCCCCCCAGGTCTCCGTCCCCGACACCATCAACGAGCTGTTCTCCAAGAAGAACTTCAAGACCAAGCGCGTGGCCAGCGCCGTCAGCGGCCGCTTCGTGTTCGTCCGCTACATCTCCATGCCGGTGATGAGCGACGAGGAGCTGGTCAACGCCGCCAAGTACGAGCTCG
>JACQFK010000218.1 GCA_016200125.1 Planctomycetota bacterium | reverse complement strand
CCGTACCTTACCGGTCCCGACGGGTTGACGTCAATGAACCCCGCAGGTACCATGGCCGGCCCATGAAATTCACGAAGATGCACGGCGCCGGCAACGACTACGTCTACGTCGACGCCCACAAGGAGAAGATCGCCGATCCGGCCGCGCTGTCGATCGCCCTCAGCGACCGCCACAGGGGCATCGGCTCCGACGGCCTCATCCTCATCGCCCCCTCGAAGAAGGCCGACTTCCGGATGATCATGTTCAACGCCGACGGCTCCGAGGGCTCGATGTGCGGCAACGGCATCCGCTGCATCGGCAAGTACGTCTTCGACCACGGCCTCACGAAGAAGCAGGCCATCAGCGTCGAGACCAAGAGCGGCACCGTGTCGCTCGACCTCCACGTGAAGGGCGGAAAGGTCGACCTCGTCACCGTCGACATGGGCGCCGCCCGCCTCGTGCCGAAGGAGTTCCACGTCCGTGCCGACGGCCTGAAGCCGCTCCTGGTGGAGTCGGTGGACGGCTTCCGCGGCTTCGTCGCGTCGATGGGCAACCCCCACTTCGTGATCCCGGTGGAATCGACGGAGTCGGCGCCGGTCACGACGAAGGGGCCGCAGATCGAGAAGCATCCCGACTTCCCGTCGCGGGTGAACGTCGAGTTCGTCCAGATCCTCTCGAAGAGCCACGTCAAGCAGCGGACCTGGGAGCGCGGCAGCGGCGAGACCTTCGCCTGCGGCAGCGGCGCCTGCGCCGTGGGCTACACCCTGTCGAGCCAGGGGCTCACGGACCGATCGGTCCGCGTCGACCTCCTGGGCGGCACGCTCCAGATCGAGGTGGACAAGGACGGCCGGGTCCGGATGACCGGCCCCGCGGTGGAAGTCTTCTCCGGGGACTATGAACCCCGCCGTAGCCCGCCCCCAAAGGGCGAAGGCGGGCCAACCAAGCCCGCCCGGCGTCGTTAAAAGCGGGAATGGCCCGATCTGTCGGTGTCGAGCTCACCCCCGCCCACGTGAGGATCCTCTCGCTGGAGCGCGCGGGCAAGACCACGGCCATCACCCAGTTCCACGAGACCCCGATCCCGCCCGGCGAGAGTCCCTGGGAGGAGCGGGCGGCCGAGGCGATCCGCGAGGCCTGCGCCGCGTCCCGGGTCCCCAAAGGCCGCATGGTCGCCGCGCTCGACTCCGGCGACGCGATCCTGCGCGAGGTCTCCCTGCCCTTCAAGGGCGACGACCAGATCCGCAAGACCGTGCGCTTCGAGATGGAAAGCCTGATCCACAACTACACGATCGAGCAGCTCGTCGTCGCCCACTACAAGACCGGCGAGACCGACAAGGCCTCGCTGCTCCTGGCCGCCGCGGTGCCCAAAACCGTGATCGACAAGCGCCTCAAGCTCTTCCAGGGCGCGGGGATCGACCCCGTGGCGCTCGACCTCGACGCCGCCGCGGTCTTCAACGCGATGCTGCACGCCGGCGCGATCGCGACCGACGAGCCGCTGCTGCTCGTCCACGGGACGCCGAAGTTCACGAAGCTGGTCTTCATCGAGGAGCGGAGGCCCCGCTCGATCCGCACGATCCGCTTCTCCCTGGGGGGCAGCCCCGAGGCCGCGGCCCCGGTTGCCGCGGAGGCCGCCCCCGCCGCCGGCGGGGCCCTCCCCGTGGTCCTGCTCCCCGAGGCCGGGGCGGGCTTCGGCACCCTGCCGCGCGACCATCAGACGGCGCTGATCGGCATCCTCTCCAAGGAGATCTCCCGCTTCCTGCTCGCCAACGCGTCGGCCGCCAGCCCCGCCCACATCCTGCTCTCGGGCGACTTCGAGGAGGACGGCGCCGCCGAGATGCTCGAGAGCGCGACCCGCATCCCCGTGAAGACCTTCGACCTGGTCCAGGCCCTGAACCCCGGCGCGAAGGACCTGGGCTCGTCGGCCCGGATCGCGGTGCCGCTCGGCCTCGCCCTCAAGGGCGCGGGCATCGACGCGATGGGCATGGACTTCCGGCAGGAGGAGTTCCAGTACACCAAGCGCTTCGAGGCGCTCAAGACGACGATGCTCGTGACCGTCGAGCTCGTCATCGTCCTCCTCGCCGCGGTCGCGCTCCACTTCTACTTCATGAAGAAGGACCTCGACGCGAGCCTGAAGACGGTCTACAACTTCCAGAAGGCGCTGTACGACAACGTCACGGGCGAGACCCTCGGCGACCCCGCGCAGGCCTACCCGAAGTTCAAGGAGCTGTACCTGAAGGCCACCGGCGGCGGGCCGAAGGATCTGCCGATCCTGGCCTCGGCGCGCGAGGCCTGGCGCGACCTCTTCGGCGCCCTCCAGAATTTCCAGAGCAAGCACGGCAACAAGACGCTGAGCGACGGCACGCTGTTCCTCGAGGTCGAAAGCCTCGACATCCAGCAGAGCACCACGCCCGGCAACGAGTCGCTCACCATGATGATGCGGGGCAAGGTCCGCAACCTGGAGTTCGCGGGCCTCCTGAAGAACGAGATCCGCACGGTCGACCTCTTCGCCAACGCGGACTACGTCGGCAGCATGCCCCGGATCGAGGAGCAGAACGTCCACCAGTTCACGCTCCGGTCGACGAAAGGCGGGAAGCAGTAATGGCCAAGGAGAAGTCGGGCGGCTCCCCGATCGTCGTCGTCCTTTCGGCGCTGCTGGCGCTGGGCGCGGCGGGCGGCGTGTACTACTGCTACGACGAGGCCCAGAAGTCCGAGGCGATGCTGCTGCGGACGAAAGACGAGTACAAGAAGATGGCCGAGTGGAAGCGGCCCGTCGAGGACTACCTCCGGCGGAACAAGGGCAAGACGGTCGCCGCGCAGGAGAACACCGAAGACATGATGGTGTTCCTCGACAAGAAGTCGCGCGAGGCGCAGATCCCGCCGGGCGGCATCACCTTCTCGAAGAACGCGCCCACGCAGCTCGCGGCCTGGACGGAGACCTCCTTCACCGCGGCGCTGACGAGCGGCAAGGAGGCCCCGGTGAAGAAGAACCCGATCGTGGACTTCCTGCGCAAGGTCGAGACCGAGCGCCGCTCCACCAAGCTGAGGTCCCTCCAGCTCGTCTTCAGCGGCGACGACCTGAAATCCGCCCAGCTCACCTTCTCGCAGTTCACGCCGAAGTAGCGGGCCCCGGGCCGCATGCCTCCCCTCAAGATCGCGGTTACCGGGGCCAGCGGGTTCATCGGCGGCCGGCTCTGCGACGCCGCCCGGGCCCTCGGCCACGGCGTCATCACGGTCGGCCGCAGCAGCGGCGAGCGTCGCTGGGACCCCCTCTCCGGCCCCGCGCCGCTCGAGGGCGCGGACGTCGTCGTCCACCTGGCCGGCGACCCGGTCGCCTCGGGGCGCTGGAGCCGGGCCAAGATGGAGCGCATCCGCGACAGCCGCGTCGTCGGGACGCGGAACCTCGTCGCGGGCCTCAAGGCGGCGAAGCCGCAGGCGCTGATCTGCGCCTCGGCGACCGGCTACTATGGCGACCGCGGCGACGAGGAACTCACCGAAGACTCCGCGCCGGGCAGCGACTTCCTGGCGGGCGTCTGCCGCGACTGGGAGGCCGAGGCGGCGAAGTCGGGCGTCCGCACCGTGCATCTCCGGATCGGCATCGTCCTGGGCCCGGACGGCGGCGCGCTCTCGAAGATGCTGACGCCCTTCACGCTCGGGCTCGGCGGCCGGCTCGGCGACGGCAAGCAGTGGATGAGCTGGATCCACCGCGAGGACCTGGTCGCGCTGATCCTCCACGCGATCGAGAAGGAATCGCTCTCGGGTCCGCTGCTCGGCGCCTCGCCCACGCCCGTGACGAACCTGGACTTCACGAAGACGCTGGGCCGGGTGCTGGGCCGCTGGACGATCCTCCCGATGCCCCGCTGGCAGGCGCGGATCATCCTCGGAAAGGTCTGCGAGGTGCTCTACGGCAGCCAGCGCTGCCGTCCGAAGCGGACCCTCGAGAGCGGCTTCCAGTTCCGCCACCCGGAACTCGAGCCCGCCCTGCGTGAGATCCTGGCGCCTCGCGCGTAGTAGAGGAGGAGGAACGCCGCCCATGATGACTCTCCTGCTTGCGCTGTCGCTGCTGGCCCAGGACGCCCCCAAGCCCGAAGTCATCCAGCTCTGGCCCGGCCAGGCGCCCGGCGAGCCCGGCCCCGGCGGCGAGGACAAGATGGAGAAAGGCGGCGTGGTGAACGTCACGCGCCCCACGATCGCCGTCTACCATCCGGCGAAGGACAAGAACAGCGGCGCGGCCGTCGTCGTCGCCCCCGGCGGCGGCTACCGGATGCTCGCGATCACCCACGAGGGCACGGACGTCGCGGCCTGGCTCACGTCGGCCGGCATCACCGCGGTGCTCCTCCGCTACCGCGTCCCGCGCCGGCCCGACGATGCCGAAGACAAGCTGCCCCTGCAGGACGCCCAGCGCGCGATGAGCCTGACCCGGAGCAAGGCCGCCGAGTGGGGCGTCGATCCCGCGCGCATCGGCTTCATGGGCTTCTCCGCGGGCGGCCACCTCACGGCCAACGTCTCCACGAACTACGACCGCCGCGCCTACGACGCCGTCGACGACGCCGACAAGGCGAGCTGCCGCCCCGACTTCGCCGTGCTGATCTATCCCGGCGGCATCCTGGACAAGCAGGACAAGGAGAAGCTCCGCGACCAGATCCGCGTGACCAAGGACACGCCGCCGTCCTTCCTGGCGGTGGCGACCGACGACCAGGGCTCGGCGCCCGGCACCGTCCGCCTCTACCTCGCGCTGCGCGCGGCCGGCGTCCCCGCCGAACTGCACATCTACGGCGCGGGCGGCCACGGCTTCGGGATGCGCAAGATGGACAAGCCCTGCGCCTCCTGGCCCCAGCGCTGCGAGGAGTGGATGCGCTCGCGCGGCCTGCTCACGGCCGCCGCCGGCGGCAAGTAGGGGTCCGAAAAGCGCCGCTGACGCCCGCCCGTCTTCGTCGCCGCTTTTCCGCGCCTCGCGCGCCGCGCGCTCCGTAATTCGTGATTCTCGCTTTCCGATTCGCTATTCTCTTCCCTTCGCTATTCGCCGTTCGCGATTCGCGATTCGCTCCTTTCGATTTTCGGTTTTCGTTTTTCGTTTTTTCCGCTTGACAGCTGAATGCATATTAATGTAATTTAGCTGCATAAATATGAGCATCAAGGCCGAGCGGCAGAAGGCCCTCCTGGACGTGATCGCGAAGCGGGCGGTCTCGACCCAGGCGGAGCTCAAGGACCTGCTGAAGGCGCGCGGCATCGAGGCCGACCAGGCCACGCTCTCGCGGGACATCCGCGAGCTCGGCCTCGTCAAGGCGAGCGACGACGGCGCGCACTACCACTATGCGCCCGTCGAGGCCGTCGCGCCCCCCGCCCACGTCAAGGCGAGCACCACCCTCGCGCGGCTCGTGCGGAAGATCGACTGCTCGGGCAACCTGCTCGTCGTCAAGACCGATCCCGGCGAGGCCAACCCGATCGGCCTCGCGCTCGACCGCATGGGCTGGTCGGAGGTGGTGGGCACCGTCGCGGGCGACGACACCCTGCTCGTCGTCGTCCGGGAGGGCGTCCCCGCCCGCAAGCTGGCGAAGAGGATTCTGGACCTGAAATCCCATAAGAAGGACAGCGCATGACCAAGAAGATCGTCCTGGCGTACTCCGGGGGCCTGGACACCTCGGTGCTCATGAAGTGGATCAAGGACAAGTACCAGTGCCCCGTCATCGCGTTCGTCGCGGACATCGGCCAGGGCGACGACATGGGCGCGGTCTCCCGGAAGGCCACCAAGACCGGCGCCGACAAGGTCATCGTCAGCGACCTCCGCGAGGAGTTCGCTCGCGAGTACGTCTTCACCGCGCTCAAGGCGAACGCCATCTACGAAGGCGCCTACCTGATGGGCACCTCGATCGCGCGGCCCATCATCGCCCGCTACCAGATCAAGGTCGCCAAGAGCGAGGGCTGCGACGCCATCGCCCACGGCGCCACCGGCAAGGGCAACGACCAGGTCCGCTTCGAGCTCGCCTGCAAGGCGCTCGCGCCGGAGCTCGAGATCATCGCCCCCTGGCGGACCTGGGAGTTCACCGGCCGGGCCGACCTCTTCGCCTACGCCGAGAAGCACGGCATCGAGCTCACCGGCGTCTCCAAGGACAAGCCCTACTCGATGGACGCCAACCTCATGCACATCAGCTACGAGGGCGGCATCCTCGAGGATCCCTGGAACGAGCCCGCCAAGGAGATGTTCCTCACCACCCAGGACCCCGCCGACGCCCCCAACCAGCCCGAGTACGTCGAGATCGAGTTCGTCGACGGCATGCCCACCATGGTGAACAAGGAGCAGCTCAGCCCCGCGAAGCTGATCATGAAGCTCAACGAGATCGCCGGCCGCCACGGCGTGGGCCGGGTCGACTGCGTCGAGAACCGCTTCATCGGCATGAAGTCGCGCGGCGTCTACGAGACCCCCGGCTGCAGCGTCCTCCACCTCGCCCACCGCGCCGTCGAGTCGGTCGCGATGGACCGCGAGGTCATGCATCTGCGCGACGGACTGATCCCCAAGTTCGCGTCGCTCATCTACAACGGCTTCTGGTTCTCGCCGGAGATGCAGGTCATGCGGGCCTTCATCGACGAGTCCCAGAAGAACGTCAACGGCACGGCCCGGATCAAGCTCTTCAAGGGCCACGCGTCGGTCGTCGGGCGCAAGAGCCCCAACTCGCTCTACAACCCCGACCTCGCCGGCTTCGAGACCTTCGCGACCTACAACTCGAAGGACGCCGAGGGCTTCATCCGCATGAACGGCCTGCGCCTGTCGATGAACAAGGCGCTCCGCCGGGGTCTCTAGGCCGCCGCGCCGGGTCTTCACGTTGAGAAGAAAGCAGGGTTGATGGCACAGATCATCCGTGAACGGTTTTCCAAGCCCGCGGACGAGTTCGCCGCGAAGTTCGTCGCGTCCATCGACGCCGACGCGAACCTCGTGGTCCAGGACATCCAGGGCTCCATCGCCCACGCGAAGATGCTGGCCCACCAGGGGATCCTCTCCGAGCAGGAGGTGATCGGCATCGTCGCCGGCCTCGAGCACATCCTCAACGACTGGAGCACCGGGAAGTTCGTCCTCGACGTCGCCAACGAGGACGTCCACATGAACGTCGAGAAGCGGCTGATCGAGTTCGTCGGCCCCGCCATCGGCGCCAAGCTCCACACAGCGCGGAGCCGGAACGACCAGGTCGCCCTCGACCTCCGGCTCTGGACCCGGAGCGCCGGCGACGAGATCGTCGCCTCGATCGCGAAGCTCCAGACCTCCCTCGCTTCCCGGGCCAAGGAGCAGGCCTGGGCCATCTTCCCCGGCATCACCCACCTGCAGCACGCCCAGCCGATCGTGTTCGGCCACGTGCTCCTCTGCTACCACGACCGGATCGGCCGCGACGCCGGCCGCTTCGTCGACGCCGTCAAGCGCGCCAACGTCAGCCCCCTCGGCGCCTGCGCCATGGCGGGCACGTCGATCGGCACCGACCCCGCCTTCACCGCCCAGGAGCTCGGCTTCTCCTCGGCGTTCACGAATTCGATCGACGCCGTGAGCGACCGCGACTTCGCCGCGGAGTTCGTCTCCGCCTGCTCCCTGCTCATGGTCCACCTCTCCCAGATGGCCGAGGACATGGTCTACTGGTCCTCGCCGGAGTTCGCCTTCATCGAGCTGCCCGACGAGCTCTGCACGAGCTCCTCGATCATGCCCCAGAAGAAGAACCCCGACATGATCGAGCTCGTCCGCGGCAAGGCGGGCACCGTGTTCGGCCACCTGGTGAACCTGCTCACCACGCTCAAGGCCCAGCCCCTCGGCTACAACCGGGACCTGCAGGAGACCAAGCCGCCCGTGTTCGGCGCCGCCGACACCGCCCGGCTTTCCCTCCGCGCCATGCAGCTGGCCGTCGACGGCATGAAGGTCCGAAGATGCTCACCCAGGCGAGCGACCCCCAGATGCTCGCCACGGACCTCGCGGAGTACCTCGCCAAGCGCGGCGTCCCCTTCCGCGAGGCCCACGGGACGATCGCCCGGCTCATGAAGCACTGCGCCGAGAAGGACCTCTCCCCCCTCAAGCTGAAGATCTCCGAGCTCCGGAAGTTCTCCGAGAGCTTCGAGAAGGATGTGTTCGACCTCCTGACGCCGAAGTCCTCGGTGAACGGGAAGACGTCGCCGGGCGGCACCGCGCCCGCGCTCGTCGTCAAGCGGACCGCTGAGCTGTTGAAGGAACCCGGATGAAGATCGAAGTGAAGCACGTCGCGTCGGCCGCCACGCCCCTCAAGCTGGCGAACCCGGTCGAGGTCCACCGCCAGTCCTCCGTCGAGGCCGGCCAGCTGGTCGTCGTCCGCGCCCTGACCGAAAACCCGCTCTACCCCGAGCTCGAGACGCCGAGCGGCGAGCGGGTCCTCGTCAAGAAGGGCGACATCATCGCGGGGATCCTGGGCAGCCGCCAGGCCCTGCGCGGCTTCGTGGGCTACGCGCCCTACCGCCTCAGCGCGGGCGACAAGCTCCACATCCTCAACCTCGGCGGCGTGATCGGCCGCTACGTCAGCGGCCACAAGGACCTGGGCGAGCCCGTCCAGGTCGAGGTGCTGGGCATCTCGAAGAAGAACCTGAAGGAGGTCGCGCTCCCCAAGGTCGACGTCCTCGCCGAGGCGAAGACCATCATCCTCGTCTGCGGCTCCTGCATGAACGTCGGCAAGACCGCGACCACCGAGGAGCTCATCAAGGGCCTCTCCTGGCAGGGCCTGAAGGTCGGCGGCGCCAAGATCACCGGGATCGCCTGCCTCAAGGACACGATCCGGATGAAGAACGCCGGCGCGGTCAAGACCCTCAGCTTCCTCGACTGCGGCGTGCCCTCGACCGTCGACACCGACGACATCGCCGGCATCGCCCGCTCGATCGTCTCCCAGATGAAGGACGTCGACCTCGTGGTCATGGAGCTGGGCGACGGCATCATGGGCCACTACAAGGTCGACCGCTTCTTCGACGACCGCGCCCTGATGTCGCACATCGACGCCGTGGTCTTCTGCGCGAGCGACCTCACGGCCGCCTGGGGCGGCAAGGAGATCCTCGCCCAGCGCGGCATCGCCGTCACCGTCGTCTGCGGCCCCGCGACCGACACCGAGGCGGGCGTGACCTTCCTCGAGAAGACGATCGGCGTCCCGGCCGCGAACGCGCTGACCGACTCCCAGAAGCTCCTCAACCTCCTGACTCCGATGGTGCACTCGACATGAGCAGGATCAAGATCGCCGTCGTGGGCGCCTCGGGCTACATCGGCGGCGAAGCCGTCCGCCTGCTGCTCGGCCATCCGCAGGTCGAGCTCGTCGCCGTGACCGGCAACGAGAGCGCGGGCAAGCGGATCGACGAGATCCAGCCCAACCTGCGGGGCTACACGGACCTCGTCTACCAGAAGGAGATCCCCGAAGCCGAGGCCTACGTGCTGTCGCTCCCCCACGGCGAGGCGATGAACGTGGTGCCGAAGCTCAAGGGCAAGGTGGTGGACCTCTCCGGCGACTTCCGCCTCCAGGACACCGCGAAGTTCGAGAAGTACTACAAGACGCCCCACAAGGAGCCCGAGCTGCTCAAGAAGTTCGCCTACGGGATCCCGGAGATCAACCGGGGCCGCATCAAGGAGGCGCGCTACGTCGCCGCCGCCGGCTGCTTCGCGAGCGCCGCGGTCTTCTCGCTCTGGCCCCTGCGCGACCTGGCCGCCGGCCGGGCGATCGTCGACGGCAAGACGGGCTCCTCGGGCTCCGGCATCAAGCCCGGCGACAAGACCCACCACCCCTTCCGGGCCACGAGCTTCTTCGGCTACGAGATGTTCCACCACCGCCACACGCCGGAGATCGAGCAGGCCTCGGGCGTCGAGGTCCTCTTCCAGCCCCACTCGACCCCGCTCGTCCGCGGCGTCTTCACCACGAGCTACGTCCCGCTCAAGAAGGACATGACCTCCGACGAGCTGCTCGACCTGTTCAAGAAGGCCTACCCGGGCGAGCGCTTCGTGCGGCTCTCCAAGGGCACGACCAACGTGAACAACGTGAAGGGCTCGAACTTCATCGACATCGGCGTCGCGGCCGAGGGCAAGACGGCGATCGTGTTCGCGGCCGTCGACAACCTGATCAAGGGCGGCGCCGGCCAGGGCGTCCAGTGCCTCAACGTGATGTTCGGACTTCCCGAGGACGCGGGTCTCCTGACGCCTCCTGCTCAACCCTGACGAGAAAACGATGACATCGCTGCTGAAAACCTACAAGACCCTGCCCCTCGAGCTCGCCAAGGGCGAGGACGTCTGGGTCTGGGACACGGCCGGGAAGAAGTACATGGACCTCTACGCCGGCCACGCCGTCTGCTCCACCGGCCACTGCCACCCGCACGTGGTGAAGGCCATCCAGGAGCAAGTCGGCAAGCTGATCTTCTACTCCAACGTCGCCGCCTTCCCGCTCCGCGAGGAGGCCGCGGCGCTGCTCCTCAAGCACGCCCCCGCCTTCCACGCCGCGCTCTTCGCCAACTCCGGCGCCGAGGCCAACGAGAACGCCCTCAAGATGGCGCGGCGCCACACAGGGCGCTCCGAAATCGTCGCCATGATCGCCGGCTTCCACGGACGCACCGCGGGCGCGATCTCGGCGACCGGCATCGAGAAATACCGGAAGCAGTCGGAGCCCCTGGTCCCGGGCATCAGCTTCGTCCCCTTCGGCCAGGTCCCCGCGCTGAGCGACAAGGTCGCCGCCGTGATCCTCGAGCCGATCCAGTCGATGGCCGGCTGCAAGACCGCGCCGGCCGAGTACTTCCAGAAGCTGCGCGAGGCCTGCACGAAGAACGGCACGCTGCTCATCTACGACGAGGTCCAGACCGGCATCGGCCGCACCGGGACGATGTTCTTCACGGGCCGCTACGGGGTGAACGCCGACCTGATCACGCTCGCCAAGGCGATCGGCAGCGGCATCCCGCTCTCCGCGGTGCTCGCCACCCAGGAGATCGCCGACAAGGTCCAGTACGGCGAGTACGGCGCGACCTTCGGCGCCGGCCCCGTCGCGATGGCCGCCATGAAGGCCACGCTCGAGGTCGTCGAAGGGCTGCTGCCCAACGTCGTCGAAGTGGGCCGCTACCTGAACAAGCGCTGCGAGCACACGCCGGGCGTCCAGGAGGTCCGCGGCATGGGCTTCCTCCTCGGCCTCAAGGTCGGCGGCGAGGCCCCCGCGATCCAGAAGACGCTGCTCGAGAGGGGCTTCATCGTCGGGACCGCGGACGAGCCCGGCGTGCTGCGCCTGCTGCCACCTCTCACCCTGACCCACACCCAGGTGGACTCGTTCGTGAAGACCCTGGGAGAAGTCCTCAAAGCGGCGCCCGTCGGAGCGACTACACACTGATGGCCACACTCAAAGGCAGATCGTTCATCAACACGCTGGAGTTCAAGCCCGCGGAGCTCGAATTCCTGCTGGAGCGCGCGAAGGCGCTCAAGAAGGCGCGCGGCAAGAAGGGGAAGCTGCCGCTCGACGGGAAGAGCGTGGCGCTCGTCTTCTTCAATCCGTCGCTGCGCACGCGCGTCTCCTTCGAGGTCGGCATCGCCGAGCTCGGCGGCACCGCGGTGACGATGTCGGTCGGCAGCGAGTCCTGGACCCTCGAGTACAAAGAGGGCGCCGTGATGGACCAGGACAAGACGGAGCACATCAAGGACGCCGCGCAGGTGCTCTCGCGCTACGTCGACGCGATCGCCGTCCGCTCCTTCCCCGGGATGAAGTCCTACGACGAGGACATGGCCGATCCCGTGATCAACTCGTTCCGGAAGTACGCTACGGTCCCGGTCATCAACATGGAATCGGCCCTCTGGCATCCCTGCCAGGGGCTGGCCGACGCGCTCACGCTGCAGGAGCGGCTCGGGAAGCTCAAGGGCAGGAAGGTCACGCTCACCTGGGCCTACCACCCCAAGGCGCTGCCGATGGCGGTGGGCAACTCCTTCGCCGCGATCGTGTCCCAGCTGGGCGCCGATCTCACGATCGCCCATCCGCCCGAGTTCGCCCTCGAGAAGAAGTTCCTCGAGTCGCTGCCGCGGGCGCCGCGCATCGTGCACTCGAAGGCCGAGGGGCTCGAGGGCGCGCAGGCCGTCTACGCGAAGTCCTGGGGCGGCTCGTCCTTCTACGGCAAGTGGGAGGAGGAGAAGAAGATCCGCGACGGATACAAGAACTGGATGGTGCGGGAGGTGCCGAAGGAGGCCCTCTTCATGCACTGTCTGCCCGTGCGGCGGAACGTCGAGGTGGCCGACGCCGTCCTCGACCGGTCGGCGATCTACGACGAGGCGGAAAACCGGCTCTACGTGCAGAAGGCGATCCTCGCGGAGGTGGTCCAGTGAAGCCCGAACAGGTCGATCTCCTGCGGCAGGCGCTGCCGT
>JACQFK010000073.1 GCA_016200125.1 Planctomycetota bacterium | reverse complement strand
CGGCTTGCCGTCGAAGTCCTGGACCGAGACCTTGACCTCGATGCCCGGGCGCACGTCGAAGAGCACGGCGGCCTCCGCGCGGAAGCCCAGGTCCTGGGTCCCCTGCCCCACGTCGAACCCGAGCGTGGCTTCGCGCTTGCCCGCCTCGATGCTGTAGACGAGCGCCAGGATGTACTCGACCTTGAGCCCGCTCAGGTTCGGCGTCATGGGGGGCGATCCGAACATCTCCACCTGGAGGAAGCGCGCGGGATCGCCCTTGGGATTGCCGGCGCCTCCGGTCATGCGCGGTCCCGACTGCGGACTGCTGATCCGGGGCGTCCCCTTCACGGGGCTGTCGTTGACGACCTTGACGAGGATCGGCGTGTATCCGCCCTGCTGGAGCACGGCTGGCCCCGCCCCGCGGGCGACCTTGACGCGGGACTCGGGATTGATGCTCATGATCAGGAGCGCGTGCTTGTCCAGCACCTCCTGGATCTTTTTCCCGTCCTGCCCCGCCTGCTTCAGCGCGGCCTGGGCCTCCGCGGGCAGCGGCGCTCCGAGGAAATCGAGCGCCTGCTGGAGCCGCTCGACGTTCGCCGCGAGAGGCTGGCCTTCCACCTCCACGGGATCCTGCGCCAGCATGAGCAGCGCGGCAAGGTAGACCATGCGTCCTCCGTCATTCGATCCCGACGCGGACCTGCATCCGCGCGACGGCCTTCACGCCGTCGGCGCTCACGTGCTCCACTTTGACCAGGTAGTGCCCCGCCTTCGCATACTTGTGCAACGCCTCGGCATACCCGTTCGGCGCGTGCATGACCTTGTTGCCGTCGGACTTCACGCCGACCGCCGGGGTGCCGTCGCCGAAATCCCAGGTCTCGCCGCCTTCCTTGTCCTGGAAGGTGCGGACCTTGAAGAGGACCGGGTCGGCGGGCCGGATGCCGAAGGTCGGGGCGTAGTTCGCGTGGATCGTCGGAGCAGGCGTCTCCGGCCGGGCCTTGTCGAGCACGAGGACGACCTGGAAGTCGTAGTCCACCCGGCCGGCGTCGTCGCTGATCTTGAGGATCTCGCTGTAGGTGCCGGGCTTCTCGTAGGCGTGCTCCACGCGGACTCCGGCCGCGCTCCCGCCCTCCGTGAACGTCCATTCGTACTGGAGATTGCTGCCGAACGATTTCGACCCGTCCAGCGTGACCTTGCTTCCGGCCCAGATGATGTGGTGCGGGCGGGCCACCGCCATCAGCTTCGGAGCCCGCTCGCGGCGGTAGGCCTCCCAGATGAAGCCGTAGCCGTCCTCGATGCCCCACTCGCCGGAGGGCTGCCTCTTGGTGATGTCGAAATGGAGATGGGACCAGCCGCCGCTGCCGCCTTCCTTGCCCAGCACGCCGATCTTCCGCCCCATCGCGACCTTCGCGCCGGGCCGGACCCAGTCCTCCATGAACTTGAGGTGGCTGTAGCGGTAGTACCAGCCGCGCAGGTCCATCACGTAGACCACGTCGTAGCGCTTGTCCACCGGCGTGTCCTTCTCGTGGCCTGCCAGCACCTCCAGGCCCGACGAAACCACCGTGCCGTCCGTCGCGGCGACCACGTCGACGAGGCCTTCCGAGCCTCCGATGTCCAGGCCGTAGTGGTAGTACACGTCTTTCTTCACCGGCACGTCCCCGCCGTCGACGTAGGTCGGCTCGTTCGCCATCTGGGTGAAGGTCGCGAACCAGCGCTGCTTCGCGGGATAAACGAAGCTGCCCGGCGGCAGGAGCGGGGAGCCTTCCGGCCAGACGCGAACCCGCGCATCCTTGTGAAAGCCCCACACGTTCTTCCGCGCCTTCTTCAGGTAGCCCGCCGTGATCGGGCAGTCGACCTGGACTCCCGCGAGGGTCTGGGGCAGGTTGTAGTTCCCCGACGAGAGCGATGCGGTCTCCCCGTTGACCTCGACCTTCACCTTGGCGCCCCGGACGGAGCCGTTGACCTCGTCCGTTTCCTCCTTCAGCTCCACGAGCTTGAGCCGGACCTTCTTCCCGCCCGGAAGCTCGCCCTCGGCGGCCTCTCCGAGGGCCAGGTCGAAGGTGCCATGGAGGACCGGCGCCTCGGGCGCCGCGGAAGCCAGAAGCAGGAGAGGGAGCGCAAGACTGAAGCGTGTGATCAAGTTCAGGGTCCTCCCCAACCGGGCTACTTCAGTTCGTCCAGCCGCACGGGGGCGCCGCCCTTGGCCTTGCTGACGTCGGCCGCCTCCATGAACGCCAGCACGTCGAGCATCTCCTCGACCGACACCGGCGGCGTGCCCGTCTTGAAGAACTTCACGATCTCCACGAGGAGGTTGCCGTAACCGTTCTTGCCCTTGACCCCGAGCGAGGAGCGTTCCGCCTTCTCGCCGAACACGGTCACGCCGTACTCCTTGCCGCCCTTCTTCATCCCGCGGAAGGTCCCGATCCGGCCGTCCTTCCACTTCCCGACGACCACCATGGTGTCGCCGGCGTCGACGCGGGTCACGCTCTCGCAGCCCGGCCCCATCACGCTGAAGAGTCCCTCCACGGCATGGACGCCGTACCAGAAGAGGTCGGGGTGGTGCGGCTCGATGGAGAAGTGCCCGAACGACTCGCAGCCGATGATCTTCCCCAGGTCGGGGTCTTCCTTCGTCTTGACGATCGACTCGTAGAAGCGGATGGACGAGGCGCTGAAGAACGGCGTGCCGCTCTCCTTGGCTAGGCGCGCGATCTCGCGGCCGTCCTTCAGGCTGCCGGCGAGCGGCTTGTCGATGAAGACCCGCTTCTTCGCCGCCAGGACCGGACGGGCCTGTTCGAGATGGGGGCGTCCGT
>JACQFK010000186.1:1799-5158 GCA_016200125.1 Planctomycetota bacterium | reverse complement strand
TCCGCGCCCAGGCGTCGCCGATCGTCTATGTCGGGCCGAAGACGGTTCCGGTCTTCATTCTCCACGGCGACCAGGACAAGACGGTGGATGTCTCGAGCGCCCGCCAGCTCGACGAGGCGCTGAGCGCCGCCGGGGTCCCGCACCAGACCCGGATCGTCCCCGGCGCCGGCCACGACCCGAACTCCCTCGAGGCGATGGAATCGATCGCGGAGTGGCTGCGGGAGCGGCTCAAATAGCGGGTTCCAGGGAATAAGGCGGGGCTTCGGCGATCCGATCTTCCGTAGGCCCTTTCCAAGTGAGGACAAGATGATGACGACCGCTTCGCTGTTCGCTCTGCTGCTTTCGCTGCCCGCGGCCTTCGACGACAAGGACGACCTCGCGGCCGCGGCGAAGAAGCTCGCCGACGCCAAGAGCTACTCGTTCAAGGGCGAGCTGACCCTGACCGTGCCCGGCCGCAATGCCGACAATCCGGCGCCCGCGCCGACCCCGACCGCCTTCGAGGGCAAGTTCGCGGACGACGTCGGCCTGGTCGTGCAGACCGCGCAGGACGAGATCGTGAAGATCGACGGCAAGACTGCCGTGCGGCCCAAGGCCGTGTGGCGCGTGATCGACGACGGCAACCGCGGCGCCCGCGGAGCGGGCGGCGCCGGCGGCGCTCCGGGCGCGATGGCGGCCTTCGCGGGTCGCGGCGCGCCGGGCCTGGTCGCCCGCGCTCCCAGGGAGGAACTCGCGGGCATCGAGGGCAAGCTCGACAAGGTGACGAAGACCGACAAGAAGGAGAACGTGGGCGAGCAGGAGTGCTCGGTCCTCGAGGCGGTCTTCTCCGCCGAAGGGGCCAAGAGCCTGGCCGGCGGCGGCGCCGGGAGGCCCGGCGGCGGCAACAACCCGGGCGCGGCCGCGGAAGTCTCCGCGACGGGTCGTTTCTGGGTGACGGCGGACGGCCGCCTGGCCAAGTACGAGATCACGAGCAAGACGAGCCGCTCCTTCAACAACCGCGACTTCACCACGTCGACGAGCCGCACGGTGACGCTGTACGACGTCGACAAGACGAAGGTCGAGCTGCCCGCCGGCGCGAAGGAGGCGCTCAGCCCGAAATAGCCGCGCGGCGTCTCACCACAAGCGGAGCTGGAAGCGGCCGTAGTCGGGCGTCCCGGAATCCTTGTCTTGCGGTCGCTGCCGTGTCGCTTCCCGGATCGGCGGAAGGAACCCGAGCGGGATCGGCTTCGGACGCTGCTGCCGCGGTCCGAAACGGATGCGGTCCAGGTCGATCAGAAGCCCCTGTTGTTCACGCCAGTCGGCCTGCGAGAATCCCACGGTCGCTCCCCTTGTCCGAAGAGAGCATGTCTCCGGCCTGTGTCAGGAAAGGTCGCGACCCGCTGCGAGGGCTTCAGCGCGCCTTGCCGGGACGATTCCCGCTTGGAAAGGCGGATCGGCCCGGGGCCGCGTTCCGTTACGTAACGTGACGCTGCGCGGCGTATAGTATGGACAAGATCAAAGGAGCCTCGATGACCTTTCCCAGCCCTGCGGCCCCCCTCCGCATTCTCGTCTGGGACGAGCAGCAGGAGGCCCAGAAGCAGGTCTACCCCAACTACCTGGGCAACCACCTCGCCGAGCACCTCAAGAAGCAGGAGGGCATCGAGGTCCGCTCCGTCTCTCTCAAGGACCCCGACCAGGGGCTCTCCGACGACAACGTCGACTGGGCCGACGTCGTCGTGTGGTGGGGACACCAGAAGCACGGGAACGTCGCCGACGCCCCCGTCACCCGCATCATCGAGCGCGTCAAGGCGGGGAAGTCCGGCCTCGTCGCCCTCCATTCCTCCCACTACTCCAAGCCCTTCAAGAAGGCCATGGACGCCCGCTTCCAGCAGGACGTCCTTGCCCGCATCCCCGAGGCGAACCGCTCCCAGGTCGAGTTCGAGAAGATCAAAGAAGGCGCGCCCACCGCGTGCCGCGTCGAGCACTCGGAGGGGAAGCTGCACATCCGCTACATCGCCCCCGCCTGCGGGCTGGGCGGCGTCCGCGCCGATGCCGCCCCGAGCCACGTCGAGACCAGGCTGCCCAAGCATCCCATCGCCCAGGGCGTCCCCGACAAGTTCGACGTGAAGCAGACCGAGATGTACAACGAGGCCTTCACGGTCCCCGAGCCCGACGCCGTGATCTTCTTCGAGACCTGGGACAAGGGCGAGAAGTTCCGCGCCGGCTGCTGCTGGGCCCTGGGCGCGGGACGCGTGTTCTACTTCCGGCCCGGACACGAGACTTATCCGGTTTTCCACCAGGACGAGACCCTGAAGATCGTCCACAATGCGGTCCTTTGGAGCGGGAAGCGCACATGACGGGATGGCTGTTCCTTCTGAGCGGGATCTGGTTCGGTCAAGAGGTCAAGGCGCCCGAGTTCACGAAGTTCGATTTCGTCCGCGAGCGCATCGGCCACAAGGTGCTCGTCGAGGGGACGATGCTGAACCGCGTCGGCGCCGACCTGGCCGACCTCAAGCTGACCTCCATCTACTACGACGGCAACCGCGAGCTGCGCCGGAGCAAGACGGTGCGGATCGCGAAGGTCGCCGCGGGCGCCAAGGCCGACTTCACCCTCGAGGCCGACCAGGTCCCCAACTTCACCAAGTACGAGCTCTACGTCGAGTACGGCACGACCACGCACCTCTACGGCGGCGACGAGAAGGCGCCGATGCCGGCCCTCCGCAAGGCCGCCGCCGCGAACCTCGCGCTCGTCTCCTCGAAGGACGCCCTGCCCAAGGCCTTCCCGGGCGACGTCACGCTGACCCTCGTCGTGAAGAACGACGGCGGCCACGAGGCCGAGGAGCCCACCGCGGTCATCGGCTTCAAGGTCCGCGGCCAGGAGCAGCTCGTCCGCGTGCGCCTCGACCGCGCGGTCGCCGCGGGCAGCGAGGACAGCTTCGAGGTCACGATCCCCGGGATGGAAGTCTACAGTTCCTACGAGGCGCGGGTCACCTTCCTGGCGGTCGAAGGGCCCCGTCCGGCCGACCCGCCGCCCAACGACAACGAACTCGTGGTCCGCAGCCTGCGGATCGTCCGGCTCGCCGACGGCAGCGGCCGCATCACCGGCAGCTTCAAGAACGGCATGAAGATCACGGTGGGCGAGATCTCGGCTACCTTCCACATCGGCAAGAGCGAGGTGCCCTACACGCTCCCCGGCACGCTGACCCCGGGAGAGCTGCGGCCCTTCGAGTTCTACCTCCCCGCCTGCCCGCAGTTCGACGGCGGCGGAGGCTACGACGTCGCCTTCAAGGAGGCCAAGCCGGAGCCGGCTTCGACGGCGAAGCTGCCCTCCGCGAAGAAGACGGGCACCCGCGCGGTCGAGACGCGCCAGGTGAAGTTGCCGC
>JACQFK010000186.1:0-1793 GCA_016200125.1 Planctomycetota bacterium | reverse complement strand
TCGATCCCGAGCTCGGCGTGAAGAACCGGATCCGCGACTATGCGATCGGCGTCCGCGGCCTCCTCTACGTCCAGGGCGACTACACCAAGGGCGGCAAGTACACGGGCGACGTCTACCTGATGCGGCTGATCTTCATCGACGACGAAGGCAAGACGATGAAGCCCACGCCGACCATCAACATGACCGTCTACAACAAGGATCAGGCCTGGGGCAAGGTCCAGCGGATCGTCACCCGCGAACAGTGGAATGCAGACGCGTCCAAGATCAACTCGGGCAACGTGGCCGACAACACGATCGCCTGCGACAAGAAGTCGGGCGAGCTCTGGGTGGCCTTCGTGCGGACCGACGGCCCGAACTTCGACCCGCGCTGCGACATGACCATCGTCATTCAGGACATCGGGACCTGGTCCTGGAAGGGCCTCAGCGGCAAGTTCGAGTTCGGCGCCAAGAACGCCGACAGCAAGTAGTCATCGACGTTCCAACGTCGTTGGAATGGCAGCACTTCTGAAGAGCTTCCGCAGGATCAGGTGGGTGGGCAGGTAGAGGGCCGTGGGCAGCAGGACGATCTCCAGGAGGAAGTAGAGCCGGCCGTCCATCCAGGTCTGGGGCCCGTCGTCGCTCAGCCCGTAGACGAAGTTCACGTTCACCGGCAGGTTGTGCTGCCCCGCGGGAGCCGGGGGCCCGGGCAGGAGGAAGTAGCAGATCAGCAGCAGTCCGAAGGCCAGGATCGACCAGGCCTTCAGCGCCCGGCGGTCGTAGCCGAGGCGGGCGATCAGGTAGACCAGCAGGATCGGCAGCCAGAAGTGGAAGAACGACAGGCCCCGCGTAAAGAGCGGCTTGGCCGGATCGAACATGTAGGCGGTCAGCCCGGTGAGCGGGTGACCGCAGGCGGTCGCGATGAAGTCGGCCATCCAGAGGGCCTGCGGGAGCAGGATCCCGACCGCCGGCATCGAGGCCATCAGCGGGCTCTCCATCCACACCGCCGCCAGCGTGAAGAAGAGCGACATGTCGCAGAAGTAGAGGAAGTTCGTCGGACCATAGAGGTGCCAGTAGCAAGGCACCAGGATCGCCACGAAGGCCGAATACGTCACCTTCGGGGCAATCGCCGGCGCTGTGCAAGGATCTTCCCGGACACCGGGGGGCGGTTTCTTTGAACTGCCGCCGTCACCGCCGCCGTACAATGACTCCGAATGGCTGCATGGGTCCTTCTGGCGGCCGCCTTCCTTCTCCAGGACGCCTCTCCGGGCGACCGGCTGAAACGCGAGGGCTGGAAGGCGGTCGAGGAACTGGGCGCCCAGGCCGCTCTCAAGCCCGAACTCGAGAAGCTGGCCGCGGGCGACGACGCGGAGCTCCGCTGGTGGGCCGGCGCCGCGCTCGCGGAGATCGAGGCCCGGGCAAAGGGGGCGGCGGCCTACATCGACGTCCGGCGGGTCACGCTCGAGGCGAAGGAGAAGAAGGCCTCCGAAATCCTCGCGGACCTGCTGGCGGTCGAGAACCTGCGCCTCACGGGCGACCTGACCCCCGCCGAGAAAGCCGTCAGCGTCGCCTTCAAGGGCACTCCCTTCTTCGAGGCCGTGGACGGCGTCTGTCGGGAGGCCGGCTGCGTCCTCCGCCGGAGGACGGACGGGGACTTCGAGGTGAAAATCGATGACGGCAGGACCATCCGGCCGAACACGTATGCCGGCCCGACGTCGGTCGCTGTCAGGAGCCTCACGTTCCGGTCCCAGGCGGACTTCCGGGGGGACCCGGCGCATCGGCTGGACCTCGGGTTGAGCTTCCGGATGGACCCCCGC
>JACQFK010000185.1 GCA_016200125.1 Planctomycetota bacterium | reverse complement strand
CGGAGACACAGAGCAGATTTTCCTCTGTGGCTCTGTGCCTCTGTGGCCATTCCGTTCTTTATCGGGGGTAAGCCGCCGAGACGCCGCCGTCGACGTTCAGGATGTTGCCCGTGGACTTCGCCGAGCGGTTCGATACGAAGAAGTAGGCCGCCTCGGCGATGTCCTCCGCGAAGACGTGGACCTTGAGCTGCGTGCGCTTCTTGTAGAATTCCTCGAGCTCGTCGGGCTTGATCCCGTAGTCGCGCGCCCGCTCGGCGCGCCATTCCTTGGTCCAGATGCTGGAGTTCGTGAGCACGGCGTCGGGGTTCACGGTGTTGACCCGGATGCCGAAGGCGCCCCCCTCCTCCGCCAGGCAGCGCGCCATGTGCAGCTCCGCCGCCTTGGCCGAGCTGTAGGCGAGGTTGTTCTTCCCCGCCACGAGCGCGTTCTTCGACACGATGAACACGAGATTGCCGCCGCGGCCCTGGGTCTTCCAGACCCGGAAGGCCTCGCGCGCCGTCAGGAAGTAGCCGGTCGTCAGGATCCCGTGGAGCAGGTTCCACTGGTCCAGCGGATGGCTCTCCACCGGGAAGGCCCGCGCGATGCCCGCGTTCGCGACCACGGCGTCTATGCCGCCGAACTCGAGGACCGCCTTGCGGTAGCCCTCGGCGACCTGGTCCTCCTTGGTGACGTCCATGGGCGCCGCGATCGCGCCCTTCCCGATCTCCTTCGCCGCCGCGGCCGCGCCCTCGGCGTTGATGTCGGCCACCACGATGTGCGCACCCTCCGCCGCGAACTTCATCGCGATCGCCTTGCCGATGCCGCTGGCAGCGCCGGTGACGAGGACGACCTTGCCGGTCATCTCCTTGTCGGGCGGCAGCGTCGTCAGCTTGTAGCGCTCGAGGGGCCAGTACTCGATGTTGAAGGACTCCTCCTCGTTCAGCGACAGGAACTGGCCCTGGCTCGAGGCGCCCTTCAGGACGGTGATCGCGCGGTGGTAGAGCCAGGAGGCGGCGATCGCCACCTCCTTGCTCTTGCCGGTCGTGATCATGCCGATGCCGGGGACGAGGAGGATCCGCGGATACGGATCGTCCATCTTCATCTTGTCGTTGCGGTTGTACTTCTTGAAGTAGACCTCGTAGTCGGCGCGGTACTTCTCGATCGCGGGGACGAGCTCGGCCTTGAGCTGGTCGGCCGTGCCGCTCTTCGGGTCCCAGGCGGCGAAGAGCGGCGTGACCTTCGTGCTCACCAGGTGGTCGGGACAGGCGGCGCCCACGGCCGCGAGGTCCCGGCTCGCCGCGCCGTTCACGAACTCGAGGACCGGGGCGGAATCGTCATAGTGCAGGACCGCGGGGCGCAGCGCGCTCAGGGCGCCGCGGACCGCGGGGAGCACCTGGGCCAGCAGCTCGCGCCGCTTGTCGGCGGCCAGCGTCTCGGCCCGCGCGCCGCCGAAGACCTTGGTCGTGGTGACCTTCTTCTGCACCGCGGCGTCGAACTTCATCAGCACGCTGAGCGTGCTCTGGTAGCACTCCTTCGAGGTCTTGCCCCAGGTGAGCAGGCCGTGCTTGGCGAGGATCACGCACTTCGCCCTCGCGTTCTTCTTCACCGCCTCGGAGACGGTCTTGGCGAGATGGAAGCCCGGGCGGTGGTAATCGATCCAGACCAGCTCGTCCTGGAAGAGGTCCTCCGCGAACTTGCGGCCGCCCTCGAGCGCGGCGAACCAGAGCGCGTAGTCGGCGTGGGTGTGGTCGATGTGCTCGTAGGGCAGGAACGAGTGCATCAGCGTCTCGATCGAGGGCCGCTTCGACGGGATGTCGGTCAGGCAGTGGGCGAGGTAGGCGACCATGTCCTCGTCCGACATCTCCTTGCGCTCGACGAGCTTGATCACGGGATCGTGGGCCACGCCGACGAAGTCGTCTTTCACGGCGGTCTTGAGGTCGGAGCCCGACCCCTTCACGCGCAGGACCCGGATGGGCTGGCCGGCGTAGTCGGTCTCCGTGTACTTCCCGGAGATGTTGCCGCCCTTCCAGTTCGTGACGGAGGGGTCCTGGCCCAGGATGTTCGCGCGGTAGACGAGCTCGCTGTAGCCCTCGAACTTGCGGGCCTCCTCGTCCTTCCAGAGATTCTCAAGCATGCTGCGCCTTTCCTAGAAATCGAAGCTGTCGATGTTGCTCTTGTCGAAGGTGAAGGGAACTCCGAGCAGAAGATTGTCTCCCTGGATCTCCAGGCCCTGGAGGCGGCCGCCGCTGAAGGCCTTGTCGCCGGCCTTCAGGGCCCCCTTGTGGACCGCAACCGCCGCGTGGACCGTGAGGTAGCCGAGGTCCGCGGTCTTCCAGAGCACCACCGCCTCGGTGATCCCCTTCTTGACGAAGACCTTGTTGTCGTTCGGCAGCCCGAGGCCGATGACCTTGACGTCGCTGCGGCCCGACTGCTCCACCGCCTCCGCGGCGCCGGGCACGGCGGGCGAGCAGATCGCCATGAGCAGCTTCACGTTCTTGTGGGCGTTCAGGATGTTGTTCGCCTCGTCGAAGGCCTGCTTCTGCTTGTCGTCGCAGGGCCGCAGCGCCACCATCTTGAGCTCGGGGTACTTCGCCTTGTTGTACTTCTCGATCGCCTTCTGCCACTCGACCATGTTCCCCGCGGTGAGCGACGCGGTGATGATCGCGTACTCGCCGCCCGAGTTCCCCAGGATCCGGCCCGCGTGGTCGACGAGCGTCCTGGCGATGCCCTCGGGCGTCGCCTGGTTCACGAAGATTTCGCGCGCGTCCGGGGTCGAATCGGCGTCCCAGGTCACGACCTTGATGCCCTTCGCGCGGGCCTTCTTGAGGACCGAGGACATGCCCTCGCGGTTCTCGACGGCGACGGCGATCACGTCGACGCCGCGGGTGATCCAGCCGTCGACGATGGCGTTCTGCCCCGCGGGATCCGGGTCGGTGGGGCCGTCCCAGATGAGGTTGATGCCGAGCTCCTTCGCGGCCTCGTCGGCGCCCTTCTTGCAGGCCTTGAAGTAGGCGTTGCCCTTGCTCTTGGGCATCATCGCGACGGTCAGCCCCGACTTCTTCTCGCAGCCGGCCAGCGCGACGAGGGCCGCGCAGATCAGGAGTGCCCCGCGTGCCTTCATTTCAGCTCCCCTTTCCGCCGGGCGGCCAGCCGGTCCACCAGCTGGTTCGCCGCGATGGCCGTGATCAGGAGGACGCCCACCAGGATCCCCGCGAGCTCCGCCGGACCGTCCGAGAGGAGCAGCCCCTGCTGCAGGACGACGATCGCCCAGAGGCCCAGCAGGGTCCCCAGGACCTTGCCCCGGCCGCCGAAGATCGACGTCCCCCCCAGCACCACGGCCGTGATCGCGCGGAGCTCGTAGCCGGTGCCCGCGTCCGCCTTGGCCTGCCCGTTGTGCGAGACGTAGACGATCGCCGCCAGGCTGGCCGTGAAACCCGAGAGAAGATACACGAGACTCAGGCGCCGTTCCACGGGAATTCCCGCGTGCCGCGCGCCTTCCGGCGAGAAGCCGATCGCGAAGAGGCTGCGGCCGAGGGTCGTGCGGTGCAGCAGCAGCCAGAAGCCGAGGGCCGCCGCGGCGAAGACGGGCAGCTGCGCGGGCAGGTGGCCGAGGAAGAAGCCCTGGCCCAGGAAGAGGAAGCGGTCGGGGAAGTTCGTGAAGTTGTCGGTCGCGGACGTCACGCCCTCCGCCAGGCCGCGGAAGAGCGAGAAGGACCCGAGCGTCACGATGAGCGGCGGGATGCGGAGCCGCGTGATCAGCCCGGCGTTCAGCAGCCCCGCGGCCGCGCCGATCCCGAGCGTCGCCGCCGCCGAAACGCCGAGCGGCAGGTGGCCGTCGCGCCACATCTTGCCGAAGAGCACCGCCGAGAGGCCCATCAGCGAGCCGACCGAGAGGTCGATGCCGCCCGTCACGATCACCGGCGTCATCGTGATCGCCAGGAGGCCGATCTCGGCGCTCAGGCGGATCATCTCGGAGCTGTTCTGCGGCGACCAGAAGTTGCGGCCGAGGATGCCGAAGACGACGTGCTCCGCCACGATGAGGAGCATCAGCACGCCCTCGTGGCTGAGGAGGATCCTCCGGACCCAGGGCGTCGGCTCAGTGTGCGGCAAGGCTTGCGCCAACATCTCTTCGCTGCCTCAGATTAATCGCATCGGACGCGACGGCGATCAAGATAATTGCGCCCTGGATCGCCTTCTCCCAGTAGGGCTCCGCTTCAAGGAACACGAGCGCGGGGGCGATCATGCCGAGCAGGAGCACGCCGACGAAGGCGCCGATCAGCGTCCCCCGGCCGCCGGAGATCGCGACGCCGCCGACGACCGCCGCCGCGATGACCTTCATCTCGAGCCCCGCCCCCTCGTTCGGCTGGACGTTGCGGAACTGGATCGCGGTCAGGAGCGCGGCGAGCGCCGTGAGCGCGCCCATCAGGACGAAGACGCCGAAGACGACGCGGCGCGGTCGGATGCCCGCCAGGCGCGCGGCCTCCGCGTCGGAGCCCACCGCGTAGACGGCACGGCCCGCCGGAAACAGCTTCAGGCCCGCGGCGAAGAGGGCGAGCAGCGCGAGCGAGACCAGGACGATCAGGGTCTGCCCCGCCGGCCGGCTCATGCCGAGCCAGAGGAAGGACTCGGGCAGGTTGCGGACCGTCTCGCCCTCGGTGATCCAGCGCCGCGACTCGCGCCAGGTCCCCATCGTCGCCAGCGTCACCACGATCGACGGAAGGTTGAGCCCCGCGACGAGGCCGCCGTTGATCGCGCCGAAGGCGGCGCCGAGGGCGAGCGTCGCGAGGGCCACGACCGGAGCGGGGACGCCCTGCTTCGCAAGCATCCCGGCGACGATGCCGCAGATCGAGAACTGGGAGCCGATCGAGATGTCGATGTGGCGCGCGAGGATGACGAGCGTCATGCCGATGACGGCGACGAGGACGGGGGCGTTCGAGACGCGGATCGCGCGCAGGTTGTCGGCGCCGAAGAAGGAAGGCGCGAATACGGCCAGGACGGCGAGCATGACCAGCAGCGCCGCGGTCACCGAGAGCTCGCGCTTGTAGCGGGAGATCATGCCGCGGCCCCTTCCGCGTGGCCGAGCGCGAGGGCCATGACCTTCTCCTGGGTAGCGTCCGCGCGGGAGAGGACCCCGGCGACCGCGCCGCCGCGCAGGACGGCGATCCGGTCGCTCATCCCCAGAACCTCGGGCAGCTCGGACGAGATCATGAGGACCGCCAGGCCCCGCTGGGCAAGGTCGACCATGAGGCGGTGGATCTCGGCCTTCGCGCCGACGTCGATGCCCTGGGTCGGCTCGTCGAGAATGATCAGCTTCGGCTCGGTCGCCAGCCAGCGCGAGAGCGCGACCTTCTGCTGGTTGCCCCCCGAGAGGTGGCCCGCGGGCGTGTCGATCGACGGCGTCTTCACCGCGAGCTTCTCGACATAGGAAGCGGCGATCTCGCGCTCGCGGGCGAAGTCGAGAAATCCGCCCTTGGAGAGTCGGCTGAGGACGGCAAGGGTCGCGTTCTGGGCGACGGGCATCTCGAGGATCACCCCGTGGCGCCGCCGGTCCTCGGGGACGTAGGCGATGCCGAGCGCGACGGCGTCGGCGGGCGTCCCGATGTCCGCGGCGCGGCCGCGGATCAGGATCTCGCCCTCCGTCGCGGGGGTGAGCCCGAAGAGGACGCGCGCCAGCTCCGTGCGGCCGGCGCCGACCAGGCCCGCGAGGCCGAGGATTTCGCCCGCGCGGATCGAGAGCGTCACGCCGCGGACTCCCGACGCGCGGCAGCCGAGGCCGCGGGTTTCGAGGACGACGTCGCCCGGCGTCACGTCGCGTTTCGGGAAGATGGCGGAGATCTCGCGACCGACCATGAGGCGGATCAGCTCGGGCCGGTCGACCTCCTTCATGGGGCGCGTGGCGACCGTCTGCCCGTCGCGCAGGACGGTAACGCGGTCGGCCAGCGCGTAGAGCTCGTCGAGGCGGTGGGAGATGTAGACGATGCCCACGCCCTGCGACTTGAGTTCGCGGACGACGCGAAAGAGGTTCGCGACCTCGTGCTCAGGGAGCGAGGCGGTGGGCTCGTCCATGATGAGCACCCGTGCCTTGCCGCCGAGGGACTTGGCGATCTCGACCATCTGCTGCTCGGGCATCGTGAGCGAGCTCACGAGGGCGTCGGGGTCGATGCGCGCGCCGATGCGGTCGAGCAGCTCCTTCGCCCGCGCGCGGCGGCCCCGCCAGTCGATGAGGCGCCACGCCGAGCCCGACTCAAAGCCCATCGCCAGGTTCTCGGCGACGGTCAGGTCGGGAAAGAGGGCAGGCTGCTGGTAGATGGCGGCGATGCCGAGGGATCGGGAGAGCAGCGGGCTGTTGGGGTCGAGGAGGCGGCCGTCGATCTCGATCGTCCCCTCGTCGGGCCGATGGGCGCCGGTGACGACCTTGATGAGCGTCGACTTGCCGGCGCCGTTCTCGCCCACGAGGGCATGGACTTCGCCGGGCTGGAGGTCGAAGGAGACGCCCTTGAGGGCCTGGACGCCGGCGAAGGCCTTGGTCACGCCCGAGACGGCGAGCAGGGGGGTCATGGTCGAGCGGGCATCATAGCCCCCGCATGGATTTCAGTCAAGCTAACCCGTGTTAGCAGACCTTTAGCTCAATTTCTTGACAAGCTAATCTGTATTAGCTTATCCTTCCAGCCCATATGGTGAGGATGAAGGACATCGCGACGAAGCTTCACCTCTCCCAGACGACCGTGTCGCACGTCCTCACCGGCAAGCACGAGCACTACCGGATCAGCGCCGCGACGGTCGCCCGCGTGAAGAAGATGGCCGAGGAACTGGGCTACCGCTCCAGCGCCCTGGCCCGCGCCTTCCGCGACCGCCGGTCCTACTCCGTGGCGCTCGCCGTCGAGGACCTCACGAACCCCTTCTGGACCGGCGTCGCGATCGGCGCCGAGAAGGAGGCCGAGGCCCAGGGCTACGTGCTCGTCGTCTCCAACACGAACGGCGACTCCGCCCGCGAGCGCCGCACGGTCCAGATGCTCCAGGAGCGCCGGGTGGACGGCATGATCGTCTCGCCCGTCACGGTGACCGACGAGGTGCTCGCCGATCTCCGCAAGGAGGGCCTGCCCTTCGTGCAGATCGACCGCTCGATCAAGGGCGAGGACGTCCCCTGCGTCCGCACCGACCACGTCGCCGGCTCGGCGCTCGCGGTCGACCACCTCGTGAAGCGGGGCCGGGAGGAGCTCGCCTACGTCGGCGGCCCGCTGCACATCCAGACCTTCGACCTGCGGCTCGAGGGCTTCCGGAAGGCCATGGCGCGTCACGGGCTCAAGCCCGCGGCCGTGAAGCTGGTCGCGAACGACGAAGACGCCGGCGCCGCCGTGGTCCGCGAGCTCCTCGCCTTGAATCCGCGGCCCACGGGCCTCTACACGGCCAGCATCAAGCTCACGATCGGCGCCCTGCGCGCGGTGCGAGAGGCCGGCCTGCAGGTCCCCTCGGAGCTGGAGATCGTCGGCTTCGACGACATCTCGACGGCCGACCTCTTCTCGATGCCCGTGAGCACGGTCTGCCAGGACGTGGAGGCGATCGGCCGCGAGGCTTTCCGCGCGCTGTTGCGGGTGATGGGCGGCCAGAAGGTCCAGCGCGAGCAGCTGCTCCCTCCCCGCCTGAAAGTGCGCTGAGCCCCTCTCAGTCGTCCGTGATGCCCCGGCCGCGGTCCCGCTCCCGCTGAATCCAGGTGAGGAGTTCGCGGGCCTGCACTGCCCTGCTGTCCGAATCCGTATGCTTCGGAAGCTCCGGCACCAGCTCCAGCACCCGCCTGGCTTGATCTTCCGCCTGGTAGGAGTACCCTTTCAGGAAGTACCAACGACCGAGGTTCAGCATGCCATCCATCTGTTCCAGACGTCGCGGGTATTGCTTCAGACTTTCGAGCGCGAGGATGTAGTACACTTCGTTTGACAGGACACCCGCGCGGAAATTGTCCGGATCGCTCAGAACGGCCTGTTCGCATTCCCGCAGGCAGTCCTGGAACTTCCCGGCTTCGAACTGCTTCTCGGCCCGCCGCATGAAGAAGTCCCCCGGGCCCCAGGGATAGAGCGAAGCCCGCAGCCACCAGGTCTTGAGCCCCGCCTGAAGGGGACCCTCCCGCGGGAATCCTGCGAGCGGAAAGGTCGCAGCTCCCAGCGTCGCGAAGAGGAGACCCAGCCACAGGCAGCGGAGGGATCGCATCATCGTTCCCTTGTCCGGGATTCCAGGCGGAAACGAAGGAGGCGCGCCTGCTCGATTTGGGATTCCTCCTCCGGGCCCGCCGGCATCCACTTCAGGAACTCCTGGGCCTTGCGGACCTCGACGAGCGCTCCCTCGTAGTCCCCCGCGACTCGGTGCCGCTCCGCTCGCGCCAGCGCGTTGTCGATCTCGAGACGGAGCTGTGGGCTGGAGATCATGGAGCCGGTCATGTACTTTTCGTAGCGCGCGTCGTAGGCGGGCGAAGGCAGCAGGCCCAGGATAAAGCGAAGTTCCATGTGCAGCGCAGAAGCCGGCGCGTGACGGGGATTGCGCTGCAGCACTCTTTCGCACTCCAGGAGCGCCCGCTCGAAATCTCCCTCTGCATACAGTCTTTCCGCAAGCGGGTAGCGATCCTCCGGGGGCAGCAGCCGGCAGGCCAGGCGAATCCGGAGCATCCAGACCGCCAGGCGGTCGCCCCCCGGGAAGGAGGGTCCGGGCATGGGGCCCCAACCCAGGGCCAGGACAGCCCCGAAGCCCAGCAGCCCCAGAGCCGACACCGCGCACTTCATCCTCCATCAGGACGGAACAATCCCGCCAAAGCTTTGTGCCCCACCCCGGGCCCTTCCTTGTAGAGTAGGGAGATGCTCCGCCCCCTCCTCGCCGCCGCGCTGTCGCTGTTCGCAGCCCCGGCCCTCCAGGACGACGTCGCCGACATCCCGTCGGACGCGCGCCAGGCCGGGCAGGACGCGAGCAAGAAGTACTTTCTCATCGGGCCCAAGAAAGATGCCAAGGAACCCGAGAATGGATGGGGCCTGATCCTCGTCCTGCCGGGAGGGGACGGCGGCGCCGGCTTCAATCCCTTCGTCCGCCGCATCTACAAGAACGCGGTGCCGGACGGCTTCCTCATGGCCCAGCTGGTCTCGGTCGAATGGGCCCCGGGGCAGTTCAAGTCGATCGTGTGGCCTACGGCCCTGAGCTCGGTGCCGGGCATGAAATTCACGACGGAGGGCTTCGCCGTATCGGTGATCGCCGAGCTCTCCAAGGAGAAGAAGATCGACCCCGCCCGGGTCTATCTCCTCTCCTGGTCCTCGGGCGGGCCGCCCTCCTACCTGATCTCGCTCCAGAAGAAGAAGATCGTCACGGGCTCCCTGATCGCGATGTCGGTCTTCCATCCCGACAAGCTGGACCTCACCACCGCCAGGGGCCAAGCCTTCTACCTCTACCACTCGAAGGACGACAAGGTCTGCCCCTTCAGCCACTCGGAGCAGGCCAGGGAGAGCCTCGAAAAGCAGGGGGCGAAAGTCGAGCTCGCGACCTACGACGGCGGCCATGGCTGGAGGGGACCGCTCTACAAGGATCTCCGGACGGGCTTCGACTGGTTGGAGAAGAACCACGGGGAGCCCGCGAAATGATCGCTCTCGTGCTGGGACTGTTGCTGGCCGATGCCACGCTCCGCGGCAGCGTCGTCGACGCCGACAGCGGCAAACCGATCCCCTGCCGAGTCACGATCCGCGGCGCCGACGGCGCATTCTACTTCGCGAGATCCGCGGCCCCGGACGGCAGCGCGGTCGAGTACCGCAAGCAGGCCTTCAACAAGACGAGCGTCGAGAACCACGTCACGCTCTCGGCCCACCCCTTCAGCGTCGATCTGCCCCCGGGCAGCTACACGATCAACGTCCAGCACGGCAAAGAATACCTGGGCGAGACCCGCAGGGTGGAGCTCGGCGCCGCCGGAGCCGCGGTCGAGTTCAAGCTCAAGCGCTGGATCAACATGGCGGAGCGCGGCTGGTATTCGGGCGAGACCCACGTCCACCGGATGCCCGACCAACTCCCCAACGTCATGCTCGCCGAGGACCTGAATGTCGCGCTGCCGCTAACCTCCTGGGTCACGGAGGCGAACACCTCGCCCGGATCGGCGAACAAGGCGGGCGCTTCGGTCCCGAACGACGCGCGCGTCACCGAGGTCGACCCCACCCACGTCTACTACTCGAGGAACACCGAGTACGAGATCTTCAGCGTCGGCAAGAAGCGGCACACGCTCGGCGCGATCTTCATCCTCAACCACAAGACGCTCTTCGAGGAGGGCGTCCCGCCGGTCCGCCCCATGGTGAAGCGGGCGCGGGAAGAGGGCGCGCTCCTCGAACTCGACAAGCACAACTGGCCCTGGTCGATGATGCTGGCGCCGGTCTTCAAGGTCGACCTCTACGAGCTCGCGAACAACCACATGTGGGAGACGGAGTTCGCCTTCCGCGACTTCGGCTCCCCCGCACCCGACTGGATGAAGATCGAGAAGGACGCCAAGGGAATGACCGAACGGGGCTGGATCGACTACACCTTCCAGAACTACTACTCGCTACTCAACTGCGGGCTGAAGATGCGCCCCACGGCCGGCTGCGCCTCGGGCGTCCACCCCGTGCCGCTGGGCTTCGGCCGCGTCTACGTCCAGGTCGACGGCCCTTTCAGCTACGACAAGTGGATGAAGGGCCTCAACGAGGGCCGCAGCTTCGTCACCACCGGCCCGATGCTCTTCACGAAGCTGGCCGAGGGCAAGCTCGCCGTCACCGTGGAGAGCGCCTTCCCCGTCTCGCTCATCGAGCTGGTCCGTAACGGGGACGTCATCCGCCTCCCCGCTTCCCCCAGCCGCGAGACGCCAGGAAAGGGCTTTCTCACGACGGCGTCGATCGAGCTGCAACTCCGCGATTCCTTCTGGGTCGCGGCGCGCTGCGTCGAGGACCGGCCCGACGGCCGCTTCCGCTGGGCCCACAGCGCGCCCACATACGTCGAGCTCGGAGACAAGCCGATTCGTCCCCGCCGCGAAGAAGTGCTGTTCCTGGTGCGGCGGATGGAGGACGAACTGGAGCGCAACAAGGGCGTCCTGACGCCCGAGGCGATGGCGGAGTACCAGGAGGCGCTGGAGTTCTACAAGGGCAAGATGAAGGAGGCCCGATGAGGACCGCCGCGTTCCTCCTGCTGTCGCTGCCCCTGCTCGCGCAGGCCGCGAAGCCGCAGAGGCTCAACGTCCTCTTCATCGCCGCGGACGACATGAACGGCTGCCTGGGCTGCTACGGGCATCCGCTCGTGAAGTCGCCGAACGTCGACCGCCTCGCCGCCCGGTCGATGCGCTTCGAGCGCGCCTACTGCCAGTTCCCGCTCTGCAATCCGAGCCGGGCGTCGCTGATGACGGGGCTGCGGCCCGACTCCACCAAAGTCCTCGAGAACAAGACCTTCTTCCGCTCGGTGCACCGCGAGATCGTCACCCTCCCCCAGCACTTCCGCAACAACGGCTACTTCGTGTCTCGCATTGGTAAGATGTTCCACTACGGCGTGCCGACCCAGATCGGGACCGACGTGGTGGACGACCCGCCCTCCTGGGACCGCGTCGTGAATCCCAAGGGCCGCGACAAGGCGGACGAGAAGGACGTGATCAATCTCGTCCCGGCGAACAAGAACATCGGCGGCTCGCTGACCTACTTCGTCGCCCAGGGGACGGACGACGAGCAGACCGACGCGCTGAT
>JACQFK010000072.1 GCA_016200125.1 Planctomycetota bacterium | reverse complement strand
GCCGGCGTTGTAGTAGGCGCGGCCGCCCATGACCTCGCCGATCTGGCCGTCGTGGATCCGCTTGATGGTCTCCATGAAGCTGGTCTGGTGGCGGTACTGCGTGCCCGCCACGACGGCGAGCTTCTTGGCCGCCGCCTTCTTCCCGATCTCCAGGACCTTGCGGACGCCGACGGGATCGACCGCCACCGGCTTCTCGAGGAAGACGTTCTTGCCCTGCTCGATCGCGTAGGCCATGTGGATCGGGCGGAAGCCCGGCGGGGTCGCGAAGAGGACGAGGTCGACGGGGCTGTCGACGACCTTCTTATAGGCGTCCCAGCCGGTGTAGACGTCGTTCGGGCCGACCTTGTAGCCCTCGAGCTTGCTCAGCGTCCGCTGGGACCCCTTGATCCGGTCGGGGAACATGTCGCCCAGCGCGATCAGCTGGACGTTCGGAGAGGAGCTCAGGCAGTTCTCCGCCGCGCCGGTCCCCCGGCCGCCGCAGCCGACGAGGCCGATCTTGATGGTCTGCTCCTGCCCCTTCGCGTGGACGAGGGGGAAGGCGTCGGCGCCCGTACAGGAGCCGGCCGCCAGGGCGGCCGTCGCCGCGCCGCCCGACTTCACGAAGTTCAGTCGCGTGATGCGCTGGGACATGGATGATTCTCCTTCGATCGCCCGAGAGTATACGACAGCGTCCGCGGCGCCGCAAATCTCTTACGAATTGATCCCCGGCCGGCGCACCGGCATCACCTCGTTGGGGCCGAATTCGTATTTCTTGGGGCTGAGGTCCAGCGTGGACTTCATCAGGTCCGCGTACTTGACGACCTTCCCCGTGTAGGCGGCCTCGCGGCCGAGGATCGACGTCAGCGAGGTCTCGGCGATGCGGCGCGCCTCGTTCAGCGGCGTCCCCGCGCGGATCGACGCGATGAGGTCGCGGTGCTCCAGGATCTGGCCGTTGATCTCCTTGCCGTTGGGGCCCACGTCCTTGGGGCCGGGCTTGAACTCCCAGGGCTTCTCGCCCGTGATCGTGCCCGACTTCGGCCCGTGGATGTAGGCCGTCCCCTTGGTCCCGCTGAAGATGGCGCAGACCTCGCCGGGCACGCCCTTCCACTGCCGGCACATGGACATCACGTGGACGCCCTTCGGGTATTCGTAGTCCACGCAGAAATGGTCGAAGATGTTGCCGTAGAGCTCCTCGGTGCGCATCTGGCGCCCGCCCACCGCCGCCGCCTGCACCGGATGGGACTGCATCACCCAGTCGGTCGCGTCGTGCTGGTGGACGTGCTGCTCCACGATGTGGTCGCCCGAGAGCCAGTCGAAGTAGTACCAGTTTCGGATCTGCCACTCCATGTCGCTCATGCCCTCCTTGCGCGGGTACTCCCAGAGGTACCCGGTGTTGAACATGATGCGGCCGGAGACGATCTCGCCGATCTGGCCGTCGTGGATGCGCTGGACGGTCTCCTTGATGCGGGGCGTGTGGCGGCTCTGGGTGCCCGGGATCACGCCGAGCTTCTTCTCCTTGGCCTTCTCGCCCATCTCGATGATCTTGCGGACGCCGACGGGGTCGACGGCGACGGGCTTCTCGAAGAACACGTGCTTGCCCGCCTCGATCGCGGCCGTGAAGTGCAGGGGCCGGAAGCCGGGGGGCTGGGCGAGCATGACGTAGTCGATGCCGCTGTCGAGGATCTTCTTGTAGGCGTCGAAGCCGGTAAAGCAGAAGTCGTCCTGGATCTTGACGCCGGGGTGCTCCTTCGCCTTCAGCACCTTCCGGGTCTTCTCGATCTTGTCGGGGAACATGTCGGCGAGCGCGATGATCTGGACGTTCTCGGAGGAGTCCAGCACGTTGTCCGCCGCGCCCGTGCCGCGGCCGCCGCAGCCGACGAGGCCGACTTTGAGGGTCTGTTCCTGACCGCCCGCGTAGACCATCGGGATGTTCATCGCTTCGTCCTCCCGCACGTCAAAGCCGGCGCCCCTTCACCGTGGCCGGACAAAAAAAGGAGGCGCCGGGATCGCTCCCGACGCCCCGCTCCGTGTTTCTCTTTACTGCGCCCGGGACTAGCCCTTCTTGCCGGGAACCGCGATCGGCGGCTCGGGCAGCGGGCCGAACTCGTACTTGGGCGGGGTCAGGTCGAGGTTCGACGCCAGGAACTCGTCCCACTTGATGACCTGGCCCGTGTAGGCGGCCTCGCGGCCCATGATCGCCGTCAGCGTGCTGTGGGCGACCTGCTCGGCCTCGTTGAGCAGGTTGCCGCTGCGGATGCTGGCGATCAGGTCCTTGTGCTCCTGCACGTAGGGGTTAATGCCGCCGCCCGCGGGCTTCCAGGCCGGATCGCCGTTGTAGAACGTGATGTTGCCCGCGCAGTCGCTCTTGCCCTTCGTCCCCACGACCGCCTCGCTGACGTTCCCGGGGCTCTTGGGCCAGTGGCGGCACATGCTGAGGACGTGCACGTCGTTCGGATACGTGAAGTCGACGCCGAAGTGGTCCCAGCCGCAGCCGTACTCGGGCTGCGTCCGCACCTGCTTGCCGCCGACCGCGACCGCGCTGAGGGGATGGGACTTCAGCACCCAGTTCATCACGTCCAGGTTGTGGACGTGCTGTTCGACGATGTGGTCGCCGCAGAGCCAGGTATAGTGGTACCAGTTGCGGAGCTGGTACTCCATGTCGTTCCACTCCGGCCGGCGCTTGTTGACCCAGGGCGTGTCGCCGTTCCAGTAGCAGCGAGCCGCGACGATGTCGCCGATGGCGCCCTCGTGGATCTTGCCGATGGTCTCGAGGTAGTTCTTCTGGTGGCGGCGCTGCGTGCCGGTGACGACGGCCAGCTTCTTCTCCTTCGCCTTCTTCCCGGCTTCGATGACCTTGCGGATGCCCGTCGGGTCCACGCCGACCGGTTTCTCGAAGAAGATGTGCTTGCCCGCGTCGACGGCCGCGGCGAAATGAATCGGCCGGAAGCCGGGGGGCGTCGCCAGGATCACCATGTCGACGCCGCTGTCGAGGACCCTCTTGTAGGCGTCGAAGCCGACGAACACGTTGTCGTCGGAAACTTTGTAGCCGTCTCGCTTCGACAGGTTGCGGCGGCTGCCGTCGATGCGGTCCTTGAACATGTCGCCCATGGCGACGATCTTGACGTTCTGCGACGACTCGAGGCAGTTCTCGGCGGCGCCGGTGCCGCGGCCGCCGCAGCCGATGAGGCCCACGGAGATGGTCTGCTCCTGCCCTCCAGCATACACCAGCGGGGTGCTCGCCAGCAGCGCCGCCGTGCCGGAGCCCGCCTTGACGAACTCGCGCCTCGAGATCTTGTTGCTCATCCGGGTCTCTCCTCTTATGTGCAATCGAACCTTAGCCGCTGGGTCGGCTCACTATATAACGACACAGATCCCGGTGCGAGGAGAATTCGCGGCGATTTGGAGAAGCTTATTTGACGCGCTTGATGACGTGGTAGCCGAAGGGGCTGGTTTTCGGATCGTGCTCGGCCAGGCCCACTTCGCCCACGAGGATCCGGAAGCCGACGTCGCCGAAGGCGGGAACCATGCCGCTCCGGTCGTATTCCTTCCCCGATTCGTCCGCCTTCAGGCCGTGATTCACCAGCGTGTACGTCCCCTCGCCCGGATCATTCGACTCCTTCATGAGCTTGTCGAAGTCCTCGCCCGACTTGGCGCGGTTGAGGAGCTCGTAGGCGAGCTTCTGCGCCTCCGCCTTGCTGCGCTTTTGATCCGACCGCTCGGCGCCCTCGAAGGCGATGAGCACGTGCTTCACCGTGATCACCGAGGGCTCGCCGTTGGGCAGCTTCTCGGGCCGGGCGCCGGAGGATCCGCCGCCCGTGGGCGGGGGCGGAACGGGGTCGTTCTTCCCGCAGGCGACGAGGACCAGCAGGGCGGCGGCGGGCGCGATCAGGTGTTTCATGCGGATGTCGTCGTATGGGGGTATTCGGGGACGATGACGTGGATCTTCCGCTTCATGCTGTACTTCAGCGCCAGGTAGAGCGTCGAGCGGCAGCCGCCGCAGACGGCGGTCCCGCCGTACATCCACGAATGGGCCGTGATCTTCTCGCCGCAGCGGCACTTGAATTCGATCGCCGGCGGCGGCACGGGTGTCGTGTTCACCGTGCCCCCCGGATGGGAGGCGCCGGTTTCCCTCGGCTCCACGGAGCGCACCCCGGGATCGAGGTAGATGGGCGTGATCACGTCGGGAGGCTGATAGGCCAGGACGAAGCGCCGCTTGCAGTCCGTGCAGCGCCAGTGGGCCACGCCCACCGCATCCATCGCCCGCTCAAGGGGGACCGTGTGGGTGCTGCCGCACATGCACCGGAAACGCGCGACGCTCATGGTGCGGAGATTCTATCACTCCGGCCGAAGAATGACAACGGAGTCCCCGGACGTTAGAGTGGGTGTACGGAAGGAGCCGGTCATGTCGTCCTGCAACGTCGATCTTCGCGGATTCTCGAAAACCGGCGGCTGAACCGGGAAGCTGAGTCCGGTGGACTTACAGGGCCTGTTCAGCAAGCTGCAGCTGCGCCGCAGTCCCGAGCTCCTCGTGGGCATCGAGACCGGGGACGATGCCGCGGTCTACAAACTGAGCGAGGACACGGCCCTGGTCGTCACGGCCGATTTCATCACCCCGCCCACGGAGGACCCCTACCTCTTCGGGCAGATCGCCGCGGCCAACTCCATCAGCGACGTGTACGCGATGGGAGGCCGGCCCCTCACCGTCCTCAAATCAGGGACGACGAGATGAAGTACGGCCTCTCGGTGAACGGCCTCGTCGACCCCCGGCACTACACCCCCAACTCCGGCGCCCGCCCGGACGACGTCTTCATCCTGACCAAGCCCGTCGGAAGCGGCGTGTACATCTGGGGCAACCGCAATCAGACGGTCTCCGCCGAGGAGTTTCTGCCCGTCGCCCGCAAGATGGCCGAGCTGAACAAGGTCGCCTGCGAGACGATGATGGAGTTCGACGCCCGGGGCGCGACCGACATCACCGGCTTCGGCCTCGGCGGCCACGCGCTCGGCCTGGCGAAGGCCTCGAAGCTCGGCCTCCGCTTCGTCTACGACGCGATCCCCCGCTTCCCTCGCAGCCTGGCCCTCATCGACGCCGGCGGGACCACCGGCCTCACCGGGGCGAACAAGAAGCTCCTCGAAGGCTCGCTGGAGTTCAAGGGCAGCTTCTCCCCCACCGAGCAGGCGCTGATGTGGGATCCGCAGACTTCGGGCGGCCTGTTCTTCGGGATCCGGAAGAAGGACGTCGACGCCTGCCTGAAGAAGCTGCACGAACGGGGCGTCGCCGACGCGCGGATCGTCGCCGAGGCCTTCAAGACCGACAAGCCCGGCCTCGAGGTCGTGCGATCCTAGCGGATCTTCAGAGGCTGCCGCTCCATCATCCAGGCCTGCATGCCGCCGCGGCTGTTGCTCACCCGCGCGTAGCCCTGCGCCTTGAGCAGCTGCAGCGCCGCCATCGACCGCTTGCCCGACGCGCAGATGGTGACGATCGGCGTCGACTTGTCGGCGGGAAGACCCTGGACGGGCCCCGCCTGGATGGCCTGCAGCGGGATGTTGACGGCCTCCGCGATGTGGCCGCCCTCGAACTCGCCGGGCGTCCGCACGTCCAGCAGCAGAGCGCCCTCCCGCACGAGCCGCGCGGCCTCGGCGGGCTCGATCAGGTCCGACGCCGACGGCGGCGGAGGCGGCGGCGCCTGTCCCGGCTCGGGCGGGAACAGCTCCGGCAGATGCTTCCGGAAGGACGACGAGTACTTGAAGGCGTTGTCGGGAAACATCACCACGCAGATCGCGCCCGGCTCGTCGGGAACGAGCTTGAAGGCGCCCGCGAGCGCCATGCCGGAGCTCGGCCCGGCGATGATGCTCTCCTCCTGGTTGAGCCGCTTGCACAGGCGGTAGGCCTCCTCGTTGCTGATCTCGGTGACGCCGTCGTACTCCTTCGGGAGGAAGAAGTCGGTCAGCTTGAGCGCCTTGAGGCTGCGGACGCCCGGGATGTCATGGCCTTCGCTGGGATGCACCCCCAGCACCTTGACGCCCGGATTCTTCGACTTCAGGAAGCGTCCGGTCCCGGTGATCGTCCCGCAGGTGCCCAGGCCGGCAACGAAGTGGGTGATTTTACCGTCGGTCTGCCGCCAGACCTCGGGCCCGGTGGTCCGGAAATGGGCGTCCGGATTGGCCGGGTTCTTGTACTGGTTGAGCTGGTGCCATCCGGGCTGCTTCGCCAGATCGCTGGCCTTCTGCATGGCGCCTTCGGGCGCGCCGGGCAGCGGGCAGAGATCGTCGGCGAGCTCCACGAGCTTCGCCCCGAAGGCCCGCAGCGAGGCCCGCTTCTCCGCCGGGATCGCCAGCGAGAGCGTGGCGGTGAAGTTGACCTTCCTCGCGTTGGAGATCATCGCCAGGCCCATGCCCGTGTTTCCCGACGTGGGCTCGACGAGATTCTGGATGTTGATCCCCTTCTCCTCCGCGTCGCGCACGAGGTTCGCGGCCACGCGGTCCTTCACCGCGCCGAAGGGGTTGTACCATTCGAGCTTCGCGTAGATCTTCGTGTGCTTGAAGGGGACGACGCGGTTCAGGCGCACGATGGGCGTGGGGTTGTCCACGTTCGACAGCAGGTCGAGGATCGACTCGTACACCCGCTTGGAATGATCGGGCATGGAACGCGCTCCTATCAGGGTCCAGGCGCATTATCCCGATGAAGGGAGGCCGCCGCAAGGGGATGTGTTGCCCATTGCCTAACGCCCCCGCCGTCTCGTACATTCCTACGCATGCTTCGTCCCCGCGCGCTCTGCCTCGTGATCGCGATGCTCGCCGGCTGCGCCTCCCCGCCGCCGGCCCCCCCGGGCCCGGGCATCGACCTGCCCCCTTTCCGCGCCCCGGCCCTCCCCCTCTTCGTACAGACCCCCTACCTGAACACCTGGCTCTGCGGCGACCGGCTGGCCGACGAAGCCCCGAAGCTCTGGAACGGCCAGATCAAGGGCATGGTCGGCATGCTGAAGATCGACGGCAAGACCTTCCGCTTCATGGGCCTGCCGACCTCGCCCCTTCCCGCGCTCCGCCAGGACTCCGTCCGCATCCTCCCCACCCGGACGCTGTTCGAGTTCTCGCACGACGACGTTCATCTCCGCCTCGAGTTCCTCTCGCCCCTGGATCCCCGCGACCTGCGGCTGCTCTCGCTGCCCGTCGGCCTCCTGCGGGCCGAGGTCTCCGCGGACAAGCCCCATGCGCTGCAGCTCTACTTCGACATCACGGGCGAATGGGCCGTCGGGTCGAGCGACCGCCGCATCACCTGGGACGGCCTCTTCCGCATCCG
>JACQFK010000071.1 GCA_016200125.1 Planctomycetota bacterium | reverse complement strand
TGCCGGGCAGCGGGAGGGTCGTGTGGCGGACCAGGTCGCGCCAGGGGGGCTCGGCGGCGTTGAGAGGCATCAGATAGTCCTTCACGTCGTCGCCGCCGAACTTGGGGCGCGGCAGCGGATCATCGTGGGACGGCGCGGCCTCGCAGGCGGCCAGCAGCAGGAGAACGGCGACCCCCCAGGCGTGTCTCATCGAACGGCCCTCTTCTGGAGAGTTTATCGGCGGCAGAGTCCGATAATCTTGCGACAAATCAATGAAGTCGATTCATGGCATGAAATGCCATAAATCGACTTCTTCGGTTTATGGAGCTTTAAAATGACGGGAGCGGCCTCGACAACTTCAAGGCCGCTCTCGTGTCCAGTAAGGGCGGGTCAAAATTTCCAAGCAACCTAGAGCAACCGCCATACCAGCGCGTTCCCGGTCGGGCGGATGTAAAGCGTTGGGGCGTAGGGGGCTAGGGATGGATTTTTAGGGAGCCTTCCGCGCCCCCCTTCCCCCGTTACTTGGGAGTAACGGGATTACCGCTAGACCGCCGCCCGGCCGACAAAGCGGCGCAGGAGGCGGGTCATGTGCGGCTCGGCTTCGGTGGCCGTGGCGATGATCTCCTGGATGTTTACCGGCTGCAGCGTCTCGGGGATGCAGACGTCGGTGACGATCGACACCCCCAGGATGCGGAATCCGCCGTGGACGCCCACGATGACCTCGGGCACTGTCGACATGCCCACGACGTCGGCCCCGATCGTCCGGAGGAAGCGGTACTCCGCTCGGGTCTCGAGGCAGGGGCCGGTGAGCGCGACATAGACGCCCCGCCGCACCGCGATCTTCTCCTCCTTCGCGATCGTCTCGGCGAGCTTGAGGAACTCGGCGTCGTAGGGCCGGCACATGTCGGGAAAGCGCGGCCCGAGCGCGTCGTCGTTCGGCCCGATCAGAGGGTTCATCCCCATCAGGTTGATCTGGTCGTCGATGAGCATGAGGTCGCCCTTGGCGTAGGCGGGGTTGAGCCCGCCGCAGGCGTTGGAGACGACGAGCGCCTTCGCCCCCAGCGCGCGCATCACGCGAACCGGGAACGTGATCTGGTCCATCGTGTAGCCTTCGTAGGCGTGGAAACGCCCTTCCATCGCGACGACACGGCGGCCTTCCAGCGTCCCCAGGACCAGGTCGCCCTTGTGGCTCGTCACCGTCGACTTCGCAAAGTGCGGGACCTGCTCGTAGGGGATCTTCTGCTCGACCTGGATGGCCTGCGCCAGCCCGCCGAGCCCGGTGCCGAGGATGATGCCGAATTCCGGCGCGGCCTTGGCGCCGATCGCCCGCACCGCCTCCTCGATCCGCTGTTTGAGACTCACGGGCCCCATGATAGGATCGGGGCCGCCTTCATGGAAGAAAAGCCGAAGCCGCGCTCCCGGGCCTTCCTGGTCGCCTGCCTCCTGCTGGGCGTCCTCGCCGGCGGGATAGGCGCCGTCCTCGGGACGGCCATGACCTCGAGCCGCGGCATCTTCAACCTGCCGGAGAGCATCGTCATGAACGCGCTCTACGGCGGCCCCCTCGTGGGCGCGGGCGTCGGATTCACGGTCTGGAGGCTGCGGCCGCGCCGCGATACCTGGGAGGGCTGCCTGGGTTGGGGCGTGCTGCTGACCGCGGATGTGCTGGGGGCCGGCCTGTTCGCGGGACTGGCGTTCTGCCTGATCGCCCGCGTCATGCGCGGCTAGTGGCCCTGCGCCTCGAGCCAGCGCTCGACGTCGATGGCCGCCATGCAGCCCATTCCCGCCGCCGTGACGGCCTGGCGGTAGATGTGATCGACGCAGTCGCCCGCGGCGAAGATCCCTTCGACGCTCGTGTAGGTGCCCTTGGTGACCTTGACGTAGCCCTTGTCGTCGAGATCGATGGCCCCCTTCAGGAACATCGTGTTGGGCTCGTGGCCGATCGCGATGAAGACGCCGCCGCACTCGTAGACGGTCGTCTCGTTCGTGTTCACGTTTTTCAGCCGCACGCCCGTCACCTTCCCCGCCTTGGAGTCGAGGATCTCCTCGACCACCGAGTTCCAGACGAACTCGATCTTGGGGTTCTTCTTCGCCTTGTCCTGCATGATCTTCGACGCGCGCAGCGTGTCGCGCCGGTGGACGAGGGCGACCTTCGACGCGAAGCGCGTGAGGAAGGTGGCCTCTTCGATCGCGGTGTCGCCGCCGCCGACGACGACGAGCTTCTTGTTGCGGAAGACCGGCAGCGCGCCGTCGCAGGTCGCGCAGGCCGAGACGCCGCGGTTCATGAGCAGCTTCTCCGAGGGGATGCCGAGGAACTTGGCTCCGGCGCCTGTCGAGACGATCACCGCCTTCGCCTGGTACTCCTTCTCCGAGGTCTTCAGCGTGAAGGGGCGCTTCGACGCGTCGATCTTCTCGATCCATCCGGTCTCGACGCGGGTCCCGAAGCGCTCGGCCTGCTCGCGCATGAGCTGCATCAGTTCGGGCCCCTGCACCCCCTTGGGGAAGCCGGGATAGTTCTCGACCTCGGTGGTGATCATGAGCTGGCCGCCGGGGATGCCCTCGTTCCGGCCGCCCTCCCCTTCGATGATCAGGGGGTTCAGGTTCGCGCGGCTGGCGTAGATCGCGGCGGTGTAGGCGGAGGGGCCGCTGCCGACGATGACGACGTTCTCAATGGCCAATCTTCTTCTTCCTGTTCCGCAGGTAATCCACGAAGACGCTGCCTCCCAGGTTGTCCGCCGCCGAGAAGTAGGCGCGGCCCTTGTTCACCTGCGTCAGCTTGTTGACAAAATCTACCAGCGCGGGCTCCTGCGTCAACATAAACGTCGTGATGACGATCTTATTCCGCCGGCAGGCCGCCGCCTCCTCGAGCGTGAGGCCGACGATCTTGGGATCGAGGCCGAAGGGGTTCTTGTAGAGCCGGCCGTTCTCGGTGATCGCCGAGGGCTTCCCGTCGGTGACCATGAACACCTGCTTGTTCGGATGCTTCTTCCGCAGCAGCAGACGCTGCGCCAGCTGCAGCGCCGCGCGGGTGTTCGTGTGATAGGGCCCCGCGCCGACGTAGGGCAGCTGCTTCACGCTGACCTCCACCGCGTCGTCGCCGAAGAGCGCGACCTGGAGCGAATCCTTCGGGTAGCGCGTCTGGATCAGCTCCGCCATCGCGAGGGCGACCTTCTTCGCGGGCGTGATGCGGTCCTCGCCGTAGAGGATCATCGAGTGCGAGATGTCGAGCAGCAGCACCGTCGCGCAACTCGTGAGATGCTCGCGCTCGTTGACCTCGAAGTCCTCCTCCGCGAGCCGGAGCTCGTGGCCCGTGCGGAGCAGCGAGTTGTGCATCGTCCGCTGGACGTCGATCCCCGCGAGGTCCTCGCCGAAGGCCCAGGGGCGCGTCTCGGGGAGCCGGTCGCCGCCCTCCCCCGCCTGCGGCGTGCGGTGCTCGCCGATCGACCCGCGCTTCAGGTTGTTGAAGATGCGGTTCAGCGCGTCCTGGCGGATCATCCGCTCGCCCTTCGAGGTCAGCGTGGCGAAGCCGGGCTTGCTCTCGTCGATGATCTGCTTCTCGGCGAGGGAGGCGCGGAACTGCGCCAGGTCGGCGTTCTTGTCGAGGTAGCCCATCTCCTGGAGCCGCTTCATGTACTGCAGGGTGCGCTCCACGTCGCCGTTGGCCTGCAGGAGGAGGTGCTGGAACACGGCCATGAGGGAGGCGAACTCCTTCATGCGCTGAAGGAGGTCCTCGTCCCACTTTTCGTATCGAAAGGCGACCATAACGACGGCGGGGGCCTACGAGAAGCGCGGAACCGCGGGGCGGCCCTGCTGGAAGACGTCCTCGAACTCCAGGACGAGGCGGGCCAGCGGGTCCTTCATCGCGGAGGCGAATTCGTGCGACGGGATCTTGATGGCGTCGAGCACCTCGATGACCTCGTTGAGGTCGTCGCCGTTGCGGACCTCGGAGAACACGGGCTTCGCGTTCCCGTTCTCGGGCATCGCGATGAGCGGGACGTCCGCCTGGGCGGCCGCGGGCACCGGGATGCGCGACGTCGACGACGAGCGGATCGCGGTGTCCTTGCGCTTGCCGGGCGGGGGGAGCTCGCCCTTCTTGCCTTTGTAGACGGCGTCGATGGCGGCGCGCACCTGCGCCTCGTCCGCCTGGAGGACCTTGATCTTGAGGCCGGAGACCTTGCGCAGCTCCTGGACGGCCGCGCGGTTGTAATAGTTCGATTTCGCCACGCAGAGGAGATCGCCGAAACGGGCCACGGGGATCGCCTCGTGCTTGCGCGCAATGTCCTCGGGCACCAGCTTGGCCGCCTCGGCCGAGATGTCGACCTTGCGGAGGTCGTCCACCACGGGGAGGCGGAACTTCTGGGCGAGGAAGACGGCGAGCTCGGCGCGGCGGACGTGTCCGCAAGACTCCAGCAGCTGGCCCAGGAACGACGCCTTCAGGTTGCCGTCGGCCAGCGCCCGGGCCAGGTCCTCGTGGGTGACGCCGCCCTCTTCGACCAGGAGTTCGCCGATGCGTTCGATTTCGCCGGGTGGCATGTCAAAATCGATTATAAGCCGGGGGAGGCGTTTATCAAGATAAGATCTGGAAAATCCCCCGGCCGCCGCTATCCTGTGACAGGAATGGCTGCCCCCGCCTTCGACCTCCTCGCCACGGCGGTGCCGGCGGTCGCGCCCCACGTGGTCCGCGGCCTCATGTCGACCTGCAGCTTCCGCATCCTGGGCTCCGGCGTGAAGGACCGGATCATCGACGGCGACGGCGGCTTCGTGGGCGTCGTCTGGCACAAGGACTTCCTCTTCGCGCTCGACTTCTTCCGCCGGCGGAAGATCGTCGTCATGGTGAGCCGGAGCAAGGACGGCGAGCTGGTCGCCCGCGCGCTGCACCGCCTGGGCTACCGGACCGTGCGGGGCTCGTCGAGCGCCGGCGGCCGCGAGGCGCTGGGCGAGCTGACCGACCTCGTGCGGAGCGGCTGGGGCTCGGCCATCATCGCCGACGGCCCGCGCGGGCCGGCGAAGCAGGCGAAGATCGGCTGCGTGCTGGCCGGGCGCAATTCCGGCGCGCCGCTCATCCCCTGGGGCTGCCACGCGGAGCCGAACCTGAGCCTGCGCAACTGGGACCGCACGATGATCCCCAAGCCCTTCGCGCGCATCACCGTGGCCTTCGGCGATCCGATCCGCGTCCCCGCCGGCGCCACGCGCGAGGAGTGCGAGGCCCTCCGCGACCTGGTGGACCTGAAGATGGCGGACCTGGAGAAGGACTGCCGCTCCTGAGCGGCGTCCGCATCAGTGTCACAAAACAAACCGGTTGTTTTGTGACAGGTCACGAAACAACCGGTTTGTTTTGTGACAGGTGACCGGCGGCCTACTTGGTCTTCGGGAGCCGGGTGACGTACCACTTGCCGTCGATCCTGCGGATCATGTGCAGCGGCTGGTCCGTGATCTTGAGCTCGCCCTTGGGGAGCTTGACGTCGTAGGTCATCGTCAGCGTGGCGTGGGGCTGCGGCCGCGCGCCCGGCAGCTTCATCCGGATCTCCACGTCCATGATCTCCCAGGATTCGAGCGTCCCCTTGTCCGAATGGGCCTTCCCGATCACCTCCAGCACCTGGGCGTCCGTCAGCTGGCCGTAGGCGAGTTCGTCGAGCATGCCCCGGATCGCCTTCGTGTCCTTCTTCTGCATCGCCTGAAGGAACTCCTCCGCGCGCGCCAGGGCCTCCTCGGTGAACTTCTTCTCGACCCCGTCCTTCAGCTTGGACAGGATGCGCTCCGCGGGCTTCATCGGCGGAGGCTCGGGCGGCTTCGTCTCGGGCTCGGGCTTGACCGGGGGTTTCTCGGGCGTCGGCTTGGGCTCGATCTTTCCTACGAGCGGCACAGGCGGCGGGTCCTTCCGGGTCTCGCTGCCGCGACCGACCACGAGGCCCACGATGATCCCCACGACGAGGATGCCCGCGATCGGGAGCGCGACCATGGCCGCGCGGCGCTTGGGCGGGGGCGCCTCGACCACGATCTCCTTCGCGGGCGCGGCGCCGGGCTGCTTGAGCCCGTCCAGAGCGCGCACCAGCTCGTCCGCGGTCTGGTACCGCGTCGCCGGATCCTTCATCAGCATCCGGCCGACGATCGCTCCCACGGCCTCGGAGATGGACGGATCCACCTCGCGCAGAGGCACCGGCTCCTCGCTGATCTGCTTCATCACGATCGACACCGGCGTGCCGCCGTCGAACAACCGCCTGCCCGTCAGCATGTGGTACAGCGTCGCGCCGAGCGAGTAGATGTCGCCGCGGGGGTCGACCTTCTCGCCCTTCGCCTGCTCCGGCGACATGTAGTACGGCGTGCCCATGATCGTCCCGGGCTCGGAGATGGACCGGTTGCTGTCCTCGTCCTTCGCCAGGCCGAAGTCGGCCACCTTCACCACGCCGTCCTTCGAGACCAGGATGTTGTGCGGCTTGATGTCGCGGTGGACGATCCCCAGCTTGGCCGCCGCCGAGAGCGCCACCGCCACCCGCTTGGTGATCGCCAGCGCCTCGTTCAGCGTCAGCTTCTTCTTCTCCTTGAGGATCCCGTCGAGGCTCTTCCCCTCGACGTACTGCATCGAGATGTAGTGGACCCCCTGCTCCTCGCCCACGTCGTGGACCTGGACGACGTTCGGATGCTCCAGCCGCGCGGCGAGCCGCGCCTCGCGGAAGAAGCGCTCCTTGAACTCCGGGTCCGAGGCGAGATCGCCGGGGAGGATCTTGATGGCGACCGATCGGTTGAGGCCGGGGTGGTGCGCGAGATAGACCGCCCCCATGCCGCCCTGCCCCAGCTTCCGCTGGATCTTGCAGTGCCCGATTTCTTTTCCGATGAGAGCGTCCGCGTCGGCCATCGTCTAATTGGACATATGGGATGGGGGTCCGGTTCGGTTTCGGGGGATACGTTCCCCCTCCGCAGACCCTATAATACTATGTCGGTTTGTTCGGGGCACCCCCAGTCATGACGATTCTGACGGCGGTTTTGTTGGCCCTGCAACAGGGGGACTCCTCCCTGGAACCCCGGGTGTCTGCCTACGCGCAGCAGCTCCGGGAGGAGGCCACGCGGGACCAGGCCCGCGACCGCCTGGTCCACCTGGGCAAGCCCGCCCTGGCCTTCCTCGAAAAGCTCCCCGTCGACGCCGCCCAGCTGTCGTCCATCCGCCAGGAGATCGCCCTCAACGAGACCCTGGGGCCGGCCTACGCCCCCCCTCACACGTTCACCTTCGAAGCCGCCGAGGAGAATCTCGGCACCCTGCTCTCCCGCCTGGAGACCGCCGCGGGGGTGACCTTCCACAAGAATTCCCTCGACCTGCTGCAGAAGATCGCCGTGCGCGTGGACGACGCGACCTACTGGGAGGCCCTGGACGAGATCTGCAAGAAGGCCTCGATCTGGTACTACCCGGCCAACGACCCGCTCTACCTGAACGGCGGCATGGCCTCCGGCAAGCCGCGCTGCTACTACGGCCCGGTGATGATCGTCCTCGACCGCATCGTCCAGCAGCGCAAGGTCACCTTCGAGAAGATCGAGACCGAATACATCCTCCAGCTGATGTGCGTCTGGGAGAAGCAGGTCCAGCCCCTCGGACCGACCGGGAAATACACCCTGACGCAGGTCAGGGACGACACGGGCTCCTCGCTCCTGCCTCCGCCGCGTCCCCCGGTCCCGGCGCGGCCGGCGCCGACGGTGCGCATCGTCGGGCAGGGCGTGAATCTCTCGGGCCTGCTGCCGCCCTCGCCCGAGGCGAAGACCCTGTCCCGCGTCGAGGGCACGATGGAGCTCGAATTCCCGGCGCGGGTGGACGAGGTGCGGATGGCGATCCAGCCGGACAATCCAACCGCCGTCCGCGAGATCGAAGGCGCCGTCGTCGAGCTGAAGAACTTCGCGCCCCAGTCGACCTGGGGCTCCGCAGCGGAGATGGTGATCCGCTTCAAGGACCCGAAGGAGGCGGCGAGCTTCCGGATCGGCGCCGGCGACGTCGAGTTCATCGCCCCGGGCGACGCGCGCCGCAACGGCTGGATCGGGTCCACGACGCGCGACGCCGAGAAGGGGATCTTCACCTTCACCGCCCACCGCCAGGGCCGCCAGGACGTCCCGAAGGAGATCCGCCTGCGGATCCCCCGCGGCAGCGTCATCAAAAGCGTTCCGTTCTGCTATAAGGACGTGGAACTCAAATGATGCGCGGGCTGGCCGTCCTGACCCTGCTCCTGCTCCAGGAAGGGGACCGGGTCGCGCCGCTGTCCCGCGATCTCGAGTCGCCCGACCTCCGCAGGATCTACCATGCGGTGGCGGGCCTGGCCGAGCTGGGCGAGCCGGCCCTGCCCGCGATCGATGCCCGCCTCAAGGAGGCGAAGGGCCGCCCGCGCGACTACCTCCAACTCGCGGCCGACGAGATCCGCGCGGCCGGGCTCCTGAGCAACGTCCCCCGCGCGAAGCGGGTCACGATGAAGTCGGCCGACCGCAACGTCATCGAACTCCTCGGCGACCTGCGGAACCGGACCGGCGTCGCCCTCGCGCTGGAAAACCTCATGGGCGACGAGAAGATGCCGGAGATCCCGGTCGACATCCAGGACGCCACGGCGCTCGAGGCCTTCGACGCGATCTGCAAGGCGGGCAACGTGAGCATCCTGATGGAGAACGGGCAGTTCATGCTCTATCCGGGCGACTACCAGGACGTGCCCCGCTTCTTCTACGACCACTACTTCTTCCGGCTCGCCAGCTTCAATCTGCTGAAGGCCGCCGACTTCCGGCGCCCGGCCGTCCAGAGCTTCACGCTCCAGATGGAGATGCTCTGGGATCCGGTCGCCGCCCCCTGCCGATTCAGCCTTCCCGTCCTCTTCGAGGCGTCGGACGACAAGGGGCGGAACCTGCTGCCCACGCCGCCCGCGCCCCGGAAGAAGGACGAGCCCGTCGATAC
>JACQFK010000181.1 GCA_016200125.1 Planctomycetota bacterium | reverse complement strand
GGCCCTGGCCGCGCTGGAAGGAGTCGACGCCGCTCCGATGCTCGAGGGGCTCTTGGGCGATCCCGACCTGTACGTCCGCTGCGCGGCGGTGTTCGCGCTCAGCCAGATCAAGGCCCGCAGCAGCGCCGCCAAGATCGCCACCCTGCTGCAGGATCCGGCCCTTGAGGTTCGCAGCACCGCGGCTCAAGCGCTGGACGGGCTGGACGCCCGCGAGCAGGCCGGAGAACTCATCCGCACGCTGCGGAATCCGGACTCGAACGGCCATGGGGGCTGTCCTTACGCCTATGCGCAGACGGCATTCCGCCGCTGGAAGCCGCTCGAGGTCCTCCCCCAGATCCTCGACCTGCTCAAGGAGTCTTCCGCCTACGTCCGCTCCATCACCCTGACCACGCTGGATCAGATGGAGGCCCCGATCCCGGAGGCGGTGCTCGTTTCGCTGCTTGACGATCCGGATCCGATGATCCGGCAGAGGGCCTGCGCCCGGCTGGGCGAGGCCGGCGCGAAGACCGCCGTTCCGGCGATCCGGGCTCTGCTCGACGACCCGGAGGACCGGCTCTGCGCCGCCGGAGTCCTGTACGACCTGGGCGATGCGAGGGGGACGGCCGAGCTGGAGAAACGGCTGAGCGATCCGGACCCCTCCGCCCGCGCGGAGGCGGCCACCACGCTAGGAAGGACGCAGGCCCTCGCGGGCCTGCTCGGGAGCCTCGACGTCTGGCGGCAGGGCCCCCTGATGCGAACGCTCGCCGACAGGAACATCCGCGAGGCCATCCCGGAGATCGTGGCGCAGCTCGCGGGGCCTTGCCGCCAGGCGGCCGCCGAGGCGCTGGGGCGCCTCCACGCCGACGCCCACGCCGCCGACCTCGCGCGCCTGCTCCAAGACGCCGACTTCTCGGTGCGCTACGAGGCCGCCGGGGCGCTCCTGAAGCTGGACGCCGGGCGGGCCTCCGCCGCGCTCTTGGCCGCGATCGACCGCGAGGGCGGCCTGCTGATCTCTCAGAGCCGCGAGGACCTGATGACCCGGCTGCGTCCCGTCGACGCGCTGATCCGCCGCGCGCGCGATCCCGACCCGATCCTCCGAGAGCGGGCGATCGAGCTGCTGGGCAAGATCGGCGGCCCGGAGGCGCGCAAGGCCGTCGCGGCGGCGCTGGCCGACCCCGACCCCGTCGTCCGACGCGGCGCGGTGGAGGCCCTTTCAGCTCTGGACGACGTCGACCCGCTGGCGGCGCTCCTCAAGGATCCGAATTCGATCGTCCGCGTCGCGGCGGCGGGCGCGCTTTGCCTCCACGGGCGGAAGGAGGCGGCGCGGGTCCTGCTCGACGAAGCGGAGCGCAGGACCGGCGTGGATCTGACGCCGCTGAACGCTCTGCGCCGGCCGAAGGAGTGGGCCGTGCTTGTCGGGACCAAGGCCGGCTCGCCCCTTTCAGGCCGGAAGCCGGAACTCTTCCAATCCCTCGCCAAACTGAGCGGGCTGAAGATCGATGTGCTCCGGGATTCCCACTCCGGCGATGCCTGGGTTCCTGCCGAGGAGTCGGTCGCGGAGGCGATGGAACGACTGCTGACGCGCACGCCGTATGCGCTCGTGGTCGAAGAAGGGCGCCTCCGCCTGCTGCCCCGCGCGGACTCGCTCGCGTTCTGGAAGGCCTGGGCCGAGGGCCGCTGATCAGGGCTTGACGCCGCTGAGCGGGTGCTTCGTCACCGCGTCCCAGGCCAGCTCCTGGAGGAGGCGGTTGACCTTCTCCTCGTCCTCGAGCTTCGCCTTGGCCAGGACGCCCGGCACCGGCAGGCCTACCGGACTCTTCCGGTAGATCACCGCGTAGTGGCAGTAGCCGTTCAGGAGCTGGATCGGGGCGCGGACGTGGCCGATCCCGTCCGTGAACAGCTCGCCCTGGGTCTTCACTCCCGGCGCCTGCCCGGCGATCACCTTCTCCCGCAGGGCGAGCACCGCCTGTCCGGTCGGCACGACGTAGACGACCGACTTGCCGTGCTTCGTATTCAGCTCGCGGACGTGATCGTCCATGCTCTTGAAATAGGGCTCGTGCCGCCTGCGCAGTTCCTCGGCGCTCATGGCGTTCCGATCGACTTTGTCGTTCTTCATCTGGGCGGGATCCAGGGTGTCGTAGGGCAGCCAGAACTCCTGGACGGTGAGGCGGATCTCCGGATTGTGCTCCAGGGCAAGCTGGACGAAGTTGCCGATGCCCTCGTCGGGCAGGAAGATGGGCGAGAGCGTAAAGACGTCGACCTTTCCGGTCTTGAGCGCGGCCTTGGCCTTGTTCTTCTCGTCGGGCAGGTCCCAGTGCTGGATGACCCGCGAGCCGCCGATGCCTTGAACGTCCACCTGCACGTGATCCTTGATCTGCGCGCCCTGGGCCACCTCGCGCAGGATTCCGGGGACGAAGACGTGGAAACTGTGGCCGGCCGAGAGGACGCGCTGGCCCTTGGGCGGCGCCGCAGCGTCCTGCGCCTCTCCGTTGAGTCGAGCGAGAACCAGGACCAGCAGGGCAAGGGTTCTCATCTCGCTACTCCTTGGACACGGTGACGCTGAGCAGGCTGTAGTCGCTGTTCTGGGTCGAATCGGAATCGAAGGAGAAGTGGACGCCCCACTTCCCCACGAACTGCGGATCCTTGATCGTCCAGGTCTTGGTCGTCCACTCCGTCCCGGCGGGGATCGTGTACCAGCCTCCCGTCCCCTTGTGTCCGGACGACGACTCGTACCTCATGTTGAAGCCGGCGCCCTTTTCGCCGTTGCGCCTCAGGACCGCGGTGATCTTGATCGGCGTCGCCGTGTAGGAGAGGAAGTTGGGGTCGACCGTGAAGCCCTGGCCCACGGCGCTGCTGATGTCGCGCGCGTCCTTGCCGTCGATCGCGATCGTCTTCGCACGTCCGACCGGATGGAGGCCGTGAGCGCCGGTCGCCGCGTCCCAGCTCACCGATGCCGCGCCGCTGAAGTCGCCGCCCCAGGGAATGGGCTTCCCGACGTTGGCCTTCGCCTCCGCCACGAGCTTGGGCGGCGCGCCGAGGATCAGGAGCGGGGAGTTCGTCAGCTCGACGCTCTCCGATTCCGAGGTCTCGCCGCTGCGCGGCTGGACGACGCGGACCTTGGCGCCGAGCGCGACCTTGGCGGTCACGCCGGGGCCGGCCCAGGCCGCGAGGACGGGGCCCTCGGCGCCGTCGAACACGAAGCCGTAGTGCTTGCCGTCGAGCAGGAGCCAGCCGACGCGGCGGGGCGTCTGCCCGAGCGCCTTGATGAGCTGGGTCAAGGCGGTGTAGGAGAGGCGCCTGGGCGCGGAGCCGCTGTTGCCGGCGATGAGCCCGAAGGGGCCCGAGTCGCCGTCGATGCCCTCGAACCAGTGGATGCGAAGCACGCCCTGCGCGAGGCCCAGGACGTAGGCCTTGATGACCGTGTCCGACTGCATCTCCTGAGTGACGCCTTTCTCGACGGGCTGGCCCACCTCGGTGAACCAGACCGGGACGTCCTTCTTCGTCGGGCTCTTGTCCGCGAGCAGCTTGCGGATCGTGGGGACGATGCTCAGGAACTGCGGCTCCCAGCCCTGCGCGACCATGTCCATGATCTCGTAGGGATGGACCGTGACATAGTCGAAGTGTCCGGCCGCGCCCGCGTCGAGCGCCTGGGCGAGGAAGTTCAGGTTCACGCTCTGGGCGGCGAGCCCGATCTTGACGGTCGGATCCGCCTCCTTGGCCGCTTCATAGGCGGCGACGACGATCTTGGCGTACTCCGCCGGCGACTTGCTCTCGCTGAAGTTCGGCGGCTCGTTCCAGACCTCCCAATAGCGCACTTTGCCCTTGGTCTTCGTGATGATGCCGGTCACATAGTCCTTCCACTCGGGGAGGGCGTTGGACGGAAACGTATGCTTTACGCCCTTCGGGCTCCACGACAGGATGCCGGCGACCTGGAAGCCGTTCTTCTCGATGATCGGCAGCACGCGGTCCATCTCCCCCTGGTGGAACCCGCGCATCCAGTGGATGCCGATGTCGGCGAATTCCTTCGACCATGACCCGACGCCCCAGGACGCCGAGTGCGACGGCGCGACGCCCCAGGGGCTTTCGACGTCCTGCGGGGCGGCGGCGAAGAGCAGAAAGATCGTGAGCGGGCTCATGCGCTCTCCTGATTTGACCTAGCCTATAGCGGATCGGGGCCCAAAGGCTACTTGCCGAGGAATTCGGTTTCGAGCGGAGTCCACTCGACCTTGCCTTCCTGCCTTTTGACGGCATAAGCCTTCGCTTTGGGAAGCGAGCTCACGACCCGGGTGATCTTCTCGCCCTCGAACAGGACTCCGGCGCCTTCGTCGATCGCGATGCCGTCGAGGAAGGCTCCGGACAGGACCATCTCCGAATAGGCCGTGCGCCGCTTTTCCAGGTTGAAATGGGGGCAGGCGCTGCCCGGCAGCCAGCCGAGGCAGTCCAGGGCCGTCAGCTTTCCGGGACGGGAGTCGGTGCAGCCCTGCTTGAACCAGCAGATCGCCCCCGCGCTGCCGCCGCCCAGGACGATCCCCTTCTCCCAGGCCTTGCGCAGGACCAGGTCGATGCCCTGCTCCTTCCAGATCGCGAGCATGTTGAGGGTATTACCGCCGCCCACGTAGATGGCATCCATGTCCATCAGGACCTCCTCGAAGCCGGCGACCTTCGAGGGCTGGAAGAGGCGCAGGTGCCGGGGCCGGCAGTCGAGCTGATTCATGATGTCGTAGAAGTTGACGATGGACTCGGCCGAGTCGCCCGAGGCGGTGGGCAACAGGCAGACCTTGGGGTTCGGCTTCCCCGTGAGCGAGATGAAGTACTTCATCAGCGGAAGGGCGTCCTTCGCGCTTCCCCAGCCGCCGTCCGCGAAGATGATCTTCTTCCGGGCCGCGCCGGCCTCCTGCTCCCGTCCCGCTGCGGACAGCGGGCAAAGCGCCAGGAGGCAGAGAACGATGACACGCTGCTGCATGGCTTCTCCCCCCTCTACCCGGGCGCCGCGCCTTGAGTCGCGAGATAGACCGCGTAGAGGGACTGGCTCGCCGCCATGAAGAGCCGGTTGCGCTTCGGACCGCCGAAGCAGACGTTGCCGCAGACCTCGGGGAGACGGATGCGCCCGATCAGCTGGCCCTGCGGCGTCCACACGGTCACGCCGCTGTAGCCGACGTTGCGCCCGGCATTGCTCGAGACCCAGACATTTCCGTCGACGTCGCAGCGGACGCCGTCCGGCCCGCACTTCACCCCGTCGATCATGAAATTGCTGAAGAGCTTCCCGTTGGACAGCTTGTTGTCGTCGCCGACGTCGAAGACGTGCATGTCGCCCTTGCCGCCCGGTCCGGAGTCGCCCGGACCCTTGCCCGTGCTGGCCACGTAGAGCTTCTTGTAGTCCGGGGAGAACGTGAGCCCGTTGGGATCGGGAACCTGATCTTCGCTGACGACCAGGTCGACCTTTCCGCTCGGATCGACGCGGTACACGTTGGTGGGTAGCTCCCGCTTCAGGCCGCCGATCTCCGCCGCCTGGCCGAGGCGGTTCTTGAGCCGGCCCGCCTTGTTGCTCGGCCCCCCGGCCGCGTCCGGCGCGCCCTCATAGAGCTGACCGCCGTAGGGGGGATCGGTGAACCAGTAGCTCCCGTCCGGATGGGGGACGATGTCGTTGGGCGAGTTGAGCCTCTTGCCGTTGTAGGCGTCCGCGATGACCGTCACCGAACCGTCGTTCTCATAGCGCACGACGCGCCGGGTCAGGTGCTCGCAGGAGAGCTGGCGGCCCTGGAAGTCGAAGCTGTTGCCGTTCGAGTTGTTCGACGGCAGGCGGAACACCGAGACATGGCCGTCATCCTCCATCCAGCGCATCTGCCGGTTGT
>JACQFK010000180.1 GCA_016200125.1 Planctomycetota bacterium | reverse complement strand
GAATTCCAGGGAGACCTTGATCGAGAGGGTATCGCCGGCCTTCAGGATCCATCGCGCGTCGATTTCCGCCGGCGCGGAGGCCGGCTCGGCCGCGCAGGACAGGAGGCAAAGCGGGATCAGGATCCGGCACGCCCTCATCGCAGCCTCTGACCGTCGCCCGTGACGGGCACGAGCGAGATCTTGGTGAAGCGGAAGCACGAGTTGAACTCGGCCAGCACGAGGGCTCTCGGGTTCGGCGTCGCCCAGTAGGGCTCGAGGTGGCAGCGGCTGTAGTCGGCCGGCCAGTCCAGGATCAGCTTGCCGTTCACCTTCACGCTCAGGCGGGCCTTCCGCACGGAGCAGACGATCGTGTTGGGGCGGCCGGCGACCAGGACCCGGCCCTTGTAGACGGCTTCCCCGTCCGCCAGGTCCTCGATCGAGCCCAGCACGCTCCGCTCCGGGCTCCAGCCGTCGATGACCGCCAGGACGCGGCTGCCTCCGGCGACCAGGCCGATGTTGACGGAGCCCTGGTTCTCGTCCAGTTCGAGCACAACGGTCAGGTCGTACTCCTCGGGCGGCGTGTAGGGGATCTGCACCCGGGCCATCTGGACCTTCGGCGAGATCAGTTTTCCGTCCTGCATCTCCCAGCGCCCGTGGACCGTGTCCTGCTGGACATCGATGAGCCGGAGCAGGTCGATGCTGGGCCGGACCGGCGGAAGCAGGCCGGCGGCGTCGAGGCGCTTGTCGATCTTCGTGCGGGTGATCCCGGCGACCTGGTCGCGCGACTTCAGATACCAGAGGCCGGCCCGCGACCGGAGGCGCCCCTTCGCGGCCCCCTCGGCCTTCTCGCCGAGATCCCACCAGGCGTCGCCCACGGCGACCTGCTCGACCGGCTCCGAGGGCTGGGAGAGATCCTTGTCCGCCGCCGTCTTGTACGCGAGATCGGAGCCGCGGGCCAGATGGCCGAGGCCTTCGTCCCAGTCGCCCTTCACGACGGCGAGATAATGGCCCACGAGGAAGCGCGCCTCGCCGTCCTCGGGATTCTTCTCGATCGCCTCCATCGCGCGGGTGACCTTGGCGGCGCGGCTGCGCCGGTCGCCGGCCTCCTTGGCGCGCGCATCGAGCTTCGAAAGCAGCGAGACGTTCTTCCCCTTCTTCGCGAACTGGCTCCCCGCGGAGGCCGCCCGCTCGGCGGCGTCGAAGTCGTCGGCCGCGAGCGCCTCCTCCACCAGCGACAGATAGCTCTTCGCCAGCTCGGCGAAGTCGTCGATCAGCTTCATCGACTTCCCGGCCGTCGCCAGCGCGGCGGCCTTCAGCTCGATCGCGTTGATCTTGTAGCGCCTCCCGAGCTCGCTGATCGCCTGGAGGGCGACGACGGTCTCGCCGCTGAGCGCGGAGAGATCCGCCGCCTCGCGCAGGAGCACGTAGGCGGCGGCGTCGTTGTCCGCCGTGTCGAGCCCCTGCTGGAGCAGCTTCTTCGCCAGCGCGATGCGGTCGGCGGGGGTCTTCTTCGCGTACTCGTCCTTGAAGATGCCGCGGATCATCTTCTCGGAGTCGCGCTGCGCCGCCGGATCGGGGACCGGCAGCTTCTTGTCCTGGGGGGCGAAGAGCAGGAGCGCGGCGACGGCCGCCGCCGTACGTAGCATGAGGGAATTATAGGGCCGGCCCTGCGGCGGCGCGAGCCCGAAGTGCGGTTCCTGCGGCCTCGCGGAACCTTTAGTCCTTCAGCTCGCCGCAGGCCTCCAGCGCCATCACCGCGTAGGCGCTGCCGACGTGCGTGAGGAAGTGGTGGTCGTCGGTGCTCAGCGACCGCGTGAACCAGCGGCCGGACTCCCGCTGGTTCGACTTGAGCCAGGCCACCGCGCGGCGGATCGGCTCTTCGCCGGCCGCCCGGCCCGAGGCCCTCAGGAGGACCACCGCGAGCCCCGTCGCGTAGCCGTCGCTCGGCGCGTCGGCCGGGTTCGGTTCGTCGTCGTGGCGCTTCCAGCCCCCGAAGGAGGGCAGGCACCAGCCGCCGTCCTTCTTCTGCAGCGCCAGCAGATCCTTGAGCAGCGCGGCGCGCTCGTCGGCCCCCAGGAGACCCTCGAGGGTCGTCGAGGCCCAGAGGAGCATGAGCTTGTGGTGCAGGTCGGGCGCGTCGTGGGTCATCAGATAGCGGCGCAGCTTCTCGAGACCGGGCTTCGCGGCCTCGGAGCCCGCGTAGCCGCCGGGCGCCGAGCCCACGCCGATCGCCACGTAGGTCGCTCCGAAGTAGTCGTCGTGCTCCATCGGAGGCCAGTCGCACTTGGGCCAGTTCCAGGAGCCGTCCGGCCGCTGCAGGGTCCACATCTTGTCCAGCGCCTGGCGGGTCGCCGGATGCAGTTCGCGCGTGGTCCGCGCGTCGTGCATCGCGAGCGTCGCGGCCGTCGCGATGATCTGCGCGTCCCAGCCGCCCGACACGCTGTACTTCCGCGGCGGCTTGTCGCGCTCCCAGCTCCCGGCGAGGCGCTCGAAGAAGCCGCGGATCTCGCCCGGGGCGGCGCTCTCGAAGGACTTCAACGCCGGGCGCGCCCAGAGGTAGGCCAGGTTGGTGTGGCAGGTCCCGCACTGGCGGCGCCGCGTCCAATCGACGGCGACGGAGTCGAGCCAGGCCGCGGCCTTCGCGACCGAGAAGGCCCGCGCCAGGGGCTCGTCGGGCAAGTTCTTCCCCGGCAGCGGAAAGTCCTTGTTCTCCTGGGCGGCCCCCAGCCCCAGAAGCGCAACGATGCCGACGGCCTTGATCGAGGCGTTCATGGCCTGCCCTCCCCTCTTAGTAGGGTCACCGCCCGGACCGCCTCTAGTGCCGGAATTCGGCGCTTATTGGGGCGCGAGCTCGAAGTGCAGCTTCTGCGGCTTCGCGGCCTCGCGGATCTTCGCGTCCGCCTCCTCCACCTTCCGGGTCAGCGCCTCGAGCTGCTCCTTCAGCGCGGGATCGGCCCCCGCGGCGTGCGCCTTCTGCGAGAGTCCGCGCCACTGGCCGACGATCCCTTCCTTGGACGAGACCGCGGCGAGGATCGCCCGCATCTGGGCGACGACCGGAGTAACTTCCTTCGCCCCCGCCGCCGGAGCCAGCGCCGTCAGATTGACGCCGGCCTCGAGATCGCCGGAGCTCAGGACGGCCGCGGCGATCCCGTTGATCTTGAGCGCGTAGGCCCCCGTCTTGAGACCGGTGACCTTCAGCGAGTAGCGGCTGAGTTCGAGGATCGCCGGATAGAACGCCACGACCTGGCGGGCTTCGTCCGGGATCGGGAAGGGCAGCCGCTCGTCGATCCGGTCGAACTCGACCTTGTCGCCGGCCGCCCTGGCGTCGTCGACCTTGCAGCCCTTCGCCTCGACCAGCTTGCCCGAGGCGTCGAGCGTGACGCTCGAGACGAAGCCGTCGGCCCCGAGATCCTGGAGCAGCGCCGCGGCCATCATCAGCTGCCCGGGCGGCCCGGGATGGACCGCATCGCCCTGCATGGACACGGGCTTGACCGGGCTCTTCTCCTGCGCCGCGAGGAAGGCCCGCAGGGGTTCGACGCCGGCGACATGGTCGTCGGCCGCCAGCTGCTTCAGCGAATTCACCGCGTTGGCGAGGTTCTCGCGCGGCTTGTTGGCCCCCCAGATATCCAGCAGGAGGTGGAACTGGTCCGCGAAGGGGATCTGCTCCTTCGCCGAGTACTCCTTGAGCGCCGCCGAATACTCGTGCAGGCGCTGGTTGCCGCCGAGCTTCGCCATCGTGTCGCCGTTGTTCACCGGGCTGGCGGCCAGGATCACCGGCCGGGCCTTGATGCCACGGATGCGCCCGACCATCGTGCCCATGTTCGCGACGAACTTGTCCGTGGGCGTGCCGCCCTTGTCGTTCATGCCGAGCTCGACCGAGACGACGGTCGGATGCCAGGCGGCGATGTCGTAGTCGAAGCGGGCGAGCGTGGTGGGGATGGTGTGGCCGCCGACGCCCGAGTTCCGGAACGCAAACTTCAGGTTCGGGTAGCGGGCGTAGCAGAAGGCCTCGAAGTAGTTCGAGTGCAGGTGCTGCGCGGTGATGCTGTCGCCGGCCATCACCCAGACGTCCCCTTCCTTCAGCGGGAACTCGGCCGCCGGCGAGGGCGCGGCGTGCAGCGCGCCGAGGCCGGCGAGCAGGCAGGCAAGGCTCAGAGGGCGGAGCAGGCTCATGGAAAGTCTCCTCGTACAGGCGGACGGGATTTCGTGTTCTTCCTGATCCTACCTACGCTCGGGGACCGCTCCGCGTCGGGCCTGAAGCAGCAGCCCCTGTTTTGTGAAGCCGCGGTCCAGGTCCGGATGAGCTCCTCCCTCCCAGGAGGGGCTCAGCCCCGGGGAAGCGCCCGCCTCAGGACCGCCAGCTCCTCGGACGTCGGCGCGGCGCCGCCGTAGCGGCAGCGGTAGAAGGCGTCCACCAGCTCGCCGCCGAGGCGCGCCGCCGGGGGCAGGCCCCTCAGGTGTTCCAGCGGCGCGCGCGCGGCGGGACGCGGGTGGCCCGCCCGCTTCCAGAGCCGGTCCAGCCTCGCCATCAGATCCAGGAGCTCCGTCGGAATCCCGCCGCTGCCGTCCGCCGCAAGAGCGGGCGCGCGCCTCCGACCCGTTGAGAAACGTCGACCCGCGCGGAGCAGCCAGGCTGCGAGGCCGATCAGCGCTGCCCCGACGATGGCCCGCAGTCCCCAGCGGCCCAGCGCCGCGAGAATCCCGCCCTGCCGGATCATCGCGCCCGCCTCCGCGATCCAGCCCTTCAGGCGTTCCCAGTGGCCGGCCAGCGCGCCGCCGCGGACCGGCTCGCGCATCGCCTCGAACTGCGCCGCGGGAGTCGGATCGATCTCCACCCAGCCGCGCCCCGCGATCCAGGCCTCCACCCACGCGTGGGCGTCGGCCTCGCGCACGACGTAGTGGCCGCCTTCGAGGTTCGACGGCCGCACGCTGTAGCCCACGACGTAGCGCGACGGGACGCCCTGCATCCGGAGCAGCAGCGCCGCCGCGCTGGCGAAGTACTCGCAGTAGCCCCGCCGCTTGTCGAACACGAACTCGCCGACGGGGTCGGCGGAGCGGAACACGCCGACGTTCAGCGAGTAGCTGCAGTTCGACCTGAGATAGGCCAGCGTGCGGCGCACGCGCTCCGCCGGATCGGCGCCGACGCGAAGGCGGTCCGCCAGCTCCCTGAGGCGAACGTCGGTCGCGGACGACGCGTCGAGGCAGTCGTCGCCGGGCGCGGG
>JACQFK010000173.1 GCA_016200125.1 Planctomycetota bacterium | reverse complement strand
GATCACGAAGATCGCGGCCGGAACGTCCGCGAGACGCTGCTCCTTCCTGGAGGCCGAGGTCACCTCGATCTTCGAGAGCTCCTCCAGGCTGAGCTCCGTCAGATCCCGGTCCTGGGGCTTGGATTCCTGGGCGGCCAGGACCTGCCGCGCCGCCAGGAGTTCGAGAACCGCGGCGACCGCCGCGACGCGCCATCGTGCGAGCCGTTTCATGTTCTATCTCCTCACGTTAGTACTTGAATTGACCGACCAGGACCCGGAGCTCGCCCGCGAGCTTCGTCAGCTCGGTCGCGGCGGACTCCGTCTGGCGCGCGCTGGCCGACGCGCTCTGCGTGGCGCCGGCCACCGTACCGATGTGTCCCGAGATCTGCGCGCTCCCCTTCGCGGACTCCTGCAGGGTCCGGCTGATCTCCAGGGTCGCCGCGTTCTGCTGCGTGACCGCCCCCGCGATCGTCGCCTGGTTCTCGTGGATCTTGCGGATGACCGAGGTGATCTGGCCGATGGCCTCCATCGTCGCCTGCATTTCGCGCTTCATGGCGTCGATGCGCCGGCGGATGTCCTCCGTCGCCTTCGCGGTCTCCCGCGCCAGCTCCTTCACCTCGCCGGCGACGACGGAGAAGCCCCGGCCGGTCTCGCCCGCCCGGGCGGCCTCGATCGTGGCGTTCAGCGCCAGCAGGTTGGTCTGGTCGGCGATCGAGTTGATGATCCGGATGACCTTGCCGATCTCCTCGCCGCTCTGGCCGAGGCGCACGAGGGTCGCGTTCGCCTGCTCGGCGATCTTGACCGCGGAGGTCGCCACGCCCGCCGCCTCGGACGCGCTGCGCGACACCTCGAGGCTCGAGGCGTTCATCGCCTCGGTGGTCGCGGCGACGCTGCGCATGTTGGCGCTGATCTCGCCGCTCGCGGCCGAGACGTTGTTCACCTGCGACGCGACGTTCTGGGCGTCCTGGTGCATCTGCCGGCTGATCGTGCCGAGCTGGCCCGAGGCCTCCGCCAGCACCGTCGTGTGGTCGCCGACCTTGCGCATGATCTCCTGGAGCCGGGCGGCAAACTGGTTGAAGCGGGCCCCCAGGAGCCCCACCTCGTCGCCGCCCAGCTCGGGCACGCGGCGGGTGAGGTCCCCCTGGCCCTCCGAGATGTCGCGGAAGCGGTCGACGAGCCGCGCGAGCGGCCGGGTCACCAGGCGTCCCAGGGCCAGCGCCAGGATCGAGGCAAAGGCCATCGAGGCCACGAGGACGCTGACCAGAGTGCGGACGTTGCGCTGCAGGCCCGCGCGGATCTCCCGCGGGTCGAACCTGAGGTAGAGCGAGCCGATGGACTTCCCTTCCATCTCGACGGGCGTCAAGAGTTCCAGGTGGCCGCCCTCCTGCCCTTTCGCGACCGACAGGAGCCGCGGGGGAACGGTTTCCGTGCGGCCCTCCCCCACATAGGAGGCCAGCAGGACCTCCTTGCGGTAGAAGCCCGCGCAGACGATCTGCGGCTCCGCCTTGAGCGCCCGCAGCAGCTCGCCCGCCTCCTTCTCGTCGCCGACGCTCAGCGCCACGGTGCTCTGGGTGGCGAGCATCTTCGCGAGCACCTCCAGCTGCCGCTCCGCCGCCGCTCGGGAGGAGCTCCGGATGTCCGTCGCCAGCACCGCTCCCGCCGCCACGAGCGCGACGGCCAGCGTCGAGGGCAGCACCAGCGACAGCTTGGTGGTCAGGCTCCAGTCTCGGATCCGCTTGATCTTCATGGCTCCTCCGCGCGTCCTACTCGTCCACCCGGCGGGCGATCTTCAGCAGCTTGGATCCCAGCCGCAGCCCGGCCTTCTCGGCGGTCCCGACGTTGACCTCGAGCCTCACGCGGCTGTCCTCGATCGCGAAATTGCAGGCGGCCCCCTTCCTGGCCAGACCCTCCGACTCGCCGACCAGGAGCGCCGGCGTGCCCGCGAGGGCCGCCGTGAGCGCCGCCAGCTGCTCCCCCTCCGCCGCGGGAAGGAAGACGATGTGGCAGCCCTTGGCCTCCTTCGCGGAGGCCGCGTGGCGGACGGCCAGGCTCCGGCCCTGCGCGGTCTTCCCCTGCAGGGCCCGGTCCAGGGTTCCCGCGAAGGGATCCGCGCCGACGACGCAGACGAGGATCGGCGAGGACTCCTCCGCAAAGGCCGCCTTGGGCCATTCCACGTAGGCCGCGAAGTTGTAGAGGAAGGCGGCCTTGACCTCGTACTCGCGGGCCGCCTGGTCGCCCGTCCAGATTCCCGGCCCGGCGACGAGGGCCGCCAAGAGTGCGATGCGGTTCACGTTCAGCTCCCTAAATTCCTGCCGCAGTTCCAGCGTCGGAGCCGGCTCCGCCGGCCCGGCGCCCCTCGTCCAGCCGCCGCGCCCCCTCCATCAGGAGCGTCATCGTCGGCTGGCCGATCGTCCGCCTTCCGCTGCGGACGCCCGACCGGAATGAAAAGGCCGCATCCCGCCAGCCGAGGATCTCGTACACGGCCTCCTCGCCCTCGGCCCCGCCCGCCCGCGCGTCGGCCACCGCGCCGTCCTCGACGAAGATGGACGCCTCGCGGCCGCTCCCTTCGAGCCGGAGCTCCCCGGTCTTGTGGCAGAGGTGGAGCACCTGCACGAGGTCGGCGATGGGCATCGCGTTGAGCTTCCCGGTGAAGCCGACCGCCGGATCCTGGGCGCGGCGCGCCGTGGAGCGCCGGGCGACCAGGCTGCTCAAGGCGTAGCTCAGCTTGGGAAAGCGGCGCGCGAGCTCGCCCAGCGCGAGGCGCGAGAGCTGCAGGATGTCGCAGCGGACGCGCGCGCGGATCGTGACGCCCAGCGGCCTGCCGGAGACGAAGGACTCCTCCCCGAAGCAATGGCCCGCGTCGAGGATCTCGAGCGTCCCCTCGGCGTTCTCCACCTCCAGCTCGCCGGAGAGGACGATGTCGAGCGTGTCGAGCACATGGTGGGGATAGGCGATGATGACGCCGGCCTCCCAGGCGCGGTGGCGCCCGCGGAGCTTCATCTCATCGATCAGCTCCTGGGTGAGATCGGCGAGGAAGGGCGCCTTCTCGTCCGCCGCCGCGGAGCGGGCGATGGCCTGGAGCATGAGCGAAGTCTCCGCGCACTTGCGCGCCTCGATCTGCGCCTGGAGCCGCGCGAACTTCTCCCGGAGCGTCCCCTCGTCGAATGGCTTGACCACGTAGTCGCGGGCGCCCCAGCGGAGGGCCTCCGCGACGTGGGCCCTCTGGGCCTGGCTCGTGACCATGATCACGGCGGTGTCCTTCATCGGGGCCATCCCCTTCACCGCCTTCAGGAACCCGATCCCGTCGAGCCGGGGCATGCTCCAGTCCAGCAGCACGACGTCGAGCTCGAGGCGGTCGTTCCGGGCGATCTCGAGCGCCTCGGCGCCGTCGGCGGCCTCGATGATCTCGATCTCCGGCTGGTTCAGCCCCTCCAGCGCCCTCCGGATGATGCTGCGCATGGTCCGCGAGTCGTCGACAACCAGCACTCTCATGGCTTCCTCCTTCACCGGCTTCAGGCGCCGGCGCGCAGATTGACCTCGATGGCGAAGGGTCCCAGCTCCGAATCGAAGAACCGCATCAGCAGACAGGGCAGGTCCTTCGCCGGCCACACCACGCGGTGGCAGCCCATCACGACGGCCGGGAGCGAGAG
>JACQFK010000070.1 GCA_016200125.1 Planctomycetota bacterium | reverse complement strand
GGGCTGGTCCCCCTTGGGGACCATCTTCGAGACGATCTCGAACTCGGGCATGGGGGTGATTCTACCGAAGATTGCCCGAACTGCCTAACCGATCCAACTTCGTTGGAATGGTAGCATTTCGGAAAGTGGCTTCATTCTTCCTGTCGAGTTTTCCACCCCTTCCCGCACTACCCGGGTGGAGGACGAAACATGGAACTCCGACGACGCATCGGCCACCCTCGCAGCTGCTTCCACGTCATGAACCGGGGGGCCCGCAAAGTGAGCATCTTTGCGGATGAGACGGACCGGAAGGTCTTTCGCGGCCTGCTGGGTCGCTTTGCCGAAAAGCATTCGGTCAAGCTCCTGGCCTGGTGCCTCATGCCCAACCACTACCAGCTTCAACCCGATTGTGAGGGGACCCCCCTTAGCCTCATGATGCGAGACTTGGACAGGACCCACGCCCGCTCCTTCAATGAGCGGCACGGCACTACGGGCTGCCTCTTCCAGGGCCCCTTCAAAAGCATGGTTGTCAACGACAGCGAGGGCCTCGCCTACGTCAACCGCTACATCCACCTTAATCCCGTAGGCATAGGGCAGCCTCCTGAGCACTGTCGCTGGTCCAGTTGTCCCGCCTATCTGGGACTGGAACCGACGCCGTCCTGGCTGAACCCCGACCCCGTGATGGAGACCCTCCACAGCCCGGAGCAGTCGGATCTCGAGTCCTACGCCTACTACCTGACCGAGGGGCTTGCGCGCCGGAAGCGAAAGAAGAGAAGGAAAGCCGGAGATATCGTCGGTGACTTCTATCTTGAGTGGATCCGACATCTGGAGGAGAAGTGCATCGGACATCTGACGGCACGCGTGGATGCTCTGGGGAAGGTGTCGCTGACGACGCTTGTATCCTGGCTCGCCCATCGAGTGTATGAGATCCCCTCCCAGATCGTGGCAACGTTCTACGGGTTTGGATCCAGCGCCACCGTGCGGGCGAACTGCACCCGCCTGCAGGAGCGCCTTGAGGAGGACCCGGAGTTCCGGGAAGCGCTTGAAAGTGCTACCAAACTAACGACGTTGAAACGGCAGCACCGGGGGCGGGAACTGGGGCGCCTTCGTCGCCACGACGCGGTTGCGGCCGGATTCCTTGGCCTGGTAGAGCGCCTGGTCGGCCTTCTCGACGAAGGCGGGGGGATCGGCGAGACCCGGCTCGAACTGGGCGACGCCGAAGCTCGCCGTGACCTTGACCCCGGCGATCTTGTGGGCCTCGATCCCCGCCCGCAGGCGCTCGGCCACCTGCAGCGCCCCCTCGAGTTCCGCCTTCGGCAGCAGCACCGCCATCTCCTCCCCGCCGTAGCGGTAGGCGCTGCCGCCGCGCACCTTCTTCTTCAGTACTTCGGCGACGCCCTTGAGCACCTTGTCGCCCGTCACGTGGCCGTGCGTGTCGTTCACCTTCTTGAAATGGTCGACGTCGACCATGATCAGCGAAAGCGGCTCGCCGTAGCGCGCCGCCGCCTCCATCAGCGCCTTCGCCTGCGTCAGGAAGTGGCGCTTCGTCCAGAGGCCGGTGAGGCCGTCCTGCACGGCGCGGGTGTAGAGGTCGGGCGTCTTGAGCGCCAGCGCGAGGAACTTGGAGAACTCGGGCAGCTCCGAGCCCAGCCGCTTCGAGCGCTCCTCGCGCGCGGCGGGATTCTCCTCCAGCAGCGAGGTGATCCGGACCACGCCGATGATCTCCCGGTCTGCCTGCAGGGGGGCGAGCGCATGAAAGCGGCCTTCCTCCGCCTCGAAGAGGACGCAGCCGTCCTCGAAGCACTGTCGGACGCGCCGGTCCTCCGCCTCGTCCAGATCGAAGGCCGTCTCGCCGCCCCGGCGCGCCGCGCGCGGCACGAGGCGGTCCCCGTCCCTCATCCAGAGCTCGACGTTTCCGCCCATCGTGTCGCAGGTGATGGACAGGACCCGGTCGAGGATCGTACGGAAGTCGAGCTCCTCGTTGACGATGAGGCTGATCTCGCGCTCGGCGGAGAGGACGTCGACGCGGGCCTGGAGTTCCGATCTCTGCCGGAGCAGCTCGCCTTCCCGCGCCCGCGCCGCGGACACGAGGTCGCCGATCTCGGAGGGGCGGCGGAACACGAAGGCGCCGAGCGCCGCGAGGGCGACGCCGCTGCCGGCGGCGACGAGGGGGAGCGGGCCGGACTGGCGCAGGTAGAGCTCCACCCCGACCGTCGCGGGGACGATCGCAAGCGCGCCGAAGAGCTCAAACCGCTTCCACACCCATGAGTTATTTCGGCGTTGCGGGCTCGGACCTGTTGCGAAGCCGCAGCCAGGCCCAGCCGGCCGCGGCAAGCGTGAACAGGACGATCGCGGTGTACTGGGAATCCCTCAGCGCGGAGCTTCCGAACGTGTGGCAGTCCGGGTCGTCGCGGAAGAACTCGATGACGAAGCGGTACGCCGAATAGCCCACGGTGGTGGCCGCCAGCACTTCCCCGGGCCGCTTCGACCGCTTCTGCAGCAGCAGGAGCGCCCCGAAGAGAGAGAACCCGAAGATCATGTCGTAGAGCGGGATCGGATGGACGGGCGTCCCCGGCGTGATGCCGGCCGCCTTCTGGGTGTTCCAGCAGAGCGAGCCGGGCGCGTACTTCACGCCCCAGGGGGACGGAAACCCGTAGCAGCAGCCCGCGAGGAAGCAGCCGATCTTCCCCACCGCGAACCCGAAGGGAACCACCCCGTAGACCGAGTCCAGCGTCGGAAGCACCGTCATCTTCTTCAGCCGCGCGGTCAGCGCGATCGCGGCGATCCCGCCGACGTAGGCGCCGTAGAAGCCCGACCCCTCGCTCCAGGCGGAGAACAGCGTGCCGAAGGAGACCTGGCCGCGGATCCAGAGGGGGATGAAGTAGTACAGGCGCGCGCCCACCGCCCCGCCGCCCAGCGCCGCGAGGATGAAGTCGAGCACGCCGCCGTTGTTCGTCCCGAGCGCGATCAGCCGCCGCCGGATGATGAGCGCGGCGAGCACCGCGCCGAGCACCGTGAAGAGCTCGTTCGGCGTGATCGCCAGAGGGCCCAGACTCCATCGGAACGGCAGCATGCTACGTCTTCAAGTTCAACGCCTGGGCGTTGAGCGCGTTCGGTGGCGTCTCGCCTTTCAGCGCCGCGAGGCAGTTGCGGAGCGCCGTCTCCAGCATCTTCCGCCGCGCCGAGTCGGTGGAGCTCCCGATGTGCGGCAGGAGGGCGACGTTCTTCAGCTTGAGCAGCGCGGGGTGGATCTTCGGCTCCTTCTCGAACACGTCCAGCCCGG
>JACQFK010000172.1 GCA_016200125.1 Planctomycetota bacterium | reverse complement strand
CTCCAGAGGTCGATGGGACGCTTCACGTCGGTCGAGAAGGGGAGCGCGATCTTCTTCCCGCTGCCCGCCGAGGCGTAGGCGGCGAGCAGGATCTCGAGTACCGCGCGGCCGTCTTCGCCCGTCTCGAGCGGCGGCTTGTCGTTCGCGACGCAGTCGACGAAGTGGGCGAACTCCTGCGGGAAGCCGTAGTTCCACAGCTCCTCGAAAGTGCAGAAGCTCCAGCCGCGGGTGGTGCCGGCCTTTTCCACCGCGTAGGAGTAGCCCTTGTCGGAGTAGGCGACGATCGCGTTGCCCTGCAGCAGGTCGGCGTAGGCCACGCCGTCCGAGCCGTGGACCTCCGCGGTGTCGTCCATGCCGCCTTTCTTCGTCCAGCTCTCCTCCGCGATCCCCATCGCTTCGCCCTCGTCGGTCTCGAAGCGCACCGTGATCAGCGCGTTGTCGTCCCCCTGCGTCTTCTCCGCGTGGACGAACGTCGCCATCTCGGCGAAGACCGAGACCGCCTTCGGCTTCCTCAGCGGCACGATCCCCTCGCCGAGCGGCGTCTCGTGCGACTGCGTCTGCTCCGTCTCGGCCTTCTTTTCGCCCCAGGGCCGCTGGCCCGGCGCCTTGCCCAGCATCCAGCGGAAGAACTCGATGGCGTGGCAGCCCATGTCCATCGTCACGCCGCCGCCCGAGCGGTTGACGTCCCAGAACCACGGCGAATGGGGCCCGTCGTGCTTCTCCGACTGCTTCACGAGATAGGGCCGACCCAGCGCCCCCTCGTCGAGCAGCCTCTTCATCCGCACGTACTTCGGCGTGAAGCAGAGCTCCTCGGCGTACATCAGCTTCACGCCCGCCTTGCGGCAGGCCCCGATCATCCGGTCGGCCTCGGCGAGCGACGGCGCGAGCGGCTTCTCGCAGACGACGTGCTTCCCCGCCTTCGCCGCGGCGACCGCGAGGTCCGCGTGCAGGTCGTTGGGACAGCCGAGCACCACGAGGTCGATCCCGCTCGCGAGGAACTTGTCGAGGTCGCGGAAGGCGCGGCGCACCCCGTGCTTCTTCGCGAAGTCCTCGGCGTGGGTTCCGCTGGGCGACAGGACGGCGGACAGCTCCGCCTGCGGCACCCGCTTGAGCGACTCGGCGTGGATGGTCGAGATAAACTGCGATCCGACGAGCCCGACGCGGACGGTTTTCAAGTTCATGATCTCAGAGTATGCCCGTCCCGGCCGTGCGAGTCTACGGATTCGCGCGTGAGGTCCCGCGCCCCCCGGGTTATCAGGAGCATGACTTCCACCTTCTTCCTGCTCGCGCTCGCCTTCGTCCAAGCCGACAAGAAGCCCACGGACGACCCCGCCACCTGGCGCTGGGTCGTCCCCGATCCGCCCGCGATCGCGGGCATGGAGCACGGCACGCTTCACAGCGCGGCGATGGACCTCGACGTGGGCTACAACGTCTTCCTGCCCCCGGGCTACAAGGAGTCGACCGAAAAGTTCCCGGCGGCCTACTTCCTCCACGGGATGACGGGGACGGAGCGCTCCGATTCGGGCTTCGCCGGCATGGTGCTCCAGGCGATCCGCGAGAAGAAGATCCCGCCGATGATCTACGTCTTCCCCAACGGCGGTTACTCCAGCTGGTACCTCGACTGGGCGGGCGGCAAGGTGATGGTCGAGACGATGATCGTCAAGGAGCTGATCCCGCTGATCGACAGGACCTACCGGACCCTCGGCTCGCGCGAAGGCCGCGCCGTCTGCGGCTTCTCGATGGGCGGCTACGGCGCCTTTCATCTCGCGTTCAAGTACCCCGAGCTCTTCTGCTCGGCCGCGTCGATCGGCGGCGCCCTCGGCAACGCGGACCGCACGATCGACTTCCGCCGCGCCCGCGGCACGCCGATGGAGTCGGTCTACCGCGACGGCTGCCCCTGGAAGCTGGCGGCCGGGAACGCCGAGAAGATCAAGGGTCGGGTCGCGATGCGGCTCTACGTAGGGGACAAGGACGGCACCTTCAAGTCCCACGGCCCCTTCGTGGACCACCTGAAGGGGCTGGGCCTGGCGCCCGACCTCCGGGTCTTCGAGGACGTCGAGCACAACCACGGCCAGTATTTCCCCAAGATGGCCGCCGACCTGCTGGAGTTCCAGGCCCAGGCGTTCCGCTAGGTCGGGATCGTGGTATAGTACGGGCGTTGATTGACTTCACCTGTCCCGCCTGCGGCTTCTTCAAGGCGATCGACGACCGTCTGAACGGCCGCAAGTGGCGCTGTCCCCAGTGCAACGCCAAGATCAAGCACCGAGGCGGCAGCCGCTTCCAGATCCGCGAGAAGGGCAACGTCCCCGACGACGACCTCCCCGAGGTCTCGATCGATCCCGGCCCGACCCTTCCGCCCGACGCGCTGACGGGCACGCTGCTCGGCCACTACCGGCTGACCGGCCTCCTCGGCTCGGGCTCCGGCGGCCAGGTCTACCTGGCCGAGCACGAGACGCTGAAGCGGAAGGTCGCGGTCAAGGTCCTCCCCCCGGCCCTGGTGCAGGAGCCCGAGAAGGTGGCCCGGCTGGCGCGCGAGGCCGTGGCGCTGGCCAAGGTCGACCATCCCCACGTGGTCCAGGTCTTCGACTTCGGGACCGAGAACAACGCCGCGTACCTGGCGATGCAGTACGTCGACGGCCCCACGCTCTCCCAGGCGCTGCGCACCGGGCCCTTCTCCAACGACCAGCTGCTCAAGCTCGCCCGCGACCTGCTCTCGGGCCTCGAGGCCATCCATGAAGCGGGCCTCCTTCACCGCGACATCAAGCCGAGCAACGTGCTCATGACCGCGTCCGGCGAGGCCATGCTTGCCGACTTCGGCCTCGCCTGGGACGTGCCGGAGGCCGGAAAATTCTCGGGGTCTGCAGATTACGCGGCGCCCGAGCTCGCGCTCGGCCAGGCGCCCGACGCGCGGTCCGACCTCTACTCGCTGGGCGGCACGATCTACCGCGTCATCTCGGGGCGCGCGCCCTTCAGCGGCGGCAGCGTCACCGACAAGCTGAAGAAGCAGATCTACGAGCCGCTCGCCCCGCCCAAGGCCTGGGACCCCCAGCTTTCGCCGCAGATCGACGAGCTGCTCCGCAAGCTCCTGAGCAAGGAGCGCGACGACCGCCCCGCCTCCGCGAAGGCGGCCCTCGAGCTGCTCGCCGCGCCGGCCGCGGCGCCGGTTCCGGCCCCCGCCCACGCGCCGGTGATCGTCACGGTCCGCTCCGAGGGCCCGCCGCTCCGGCCGATCCTGGTCGCGGGCGGCGTCCTCGTCGCGGCGCTGATCGCGATCGTCATCGTCGCCACTCAGCCCGCGGCGCCGCCGCCTCCCGAGCTTCCCCCGCCCCTGGTGGTGGTCCCACCCCTGCCGCGCCCGCCGGTGAAGGACCCGACGCCGAAGATCGACGTGCTCGAGAAGGCCGACCTCGAGCATCTCCAGCACGTGATCGCCACGCAGCCGATCCCCTCCGCGATCCAGGCCTGCGCGGAGTTCCTCGACAAGCACCCGAAGTCGCGCCACGTCGAGACGGTCCTGCTCAAGAAGGTGGAGCTTCACCAGGAGCTCGACCGCCAGGCGGGCAAGACGCCGGCCTCCGGCAGGGGCCTCTGGACCTTCCGCATGAAGTCGGGCGGCAGGATCCAGGCGCCGGTCACCGAGGAGCTCCCCGACGCCTACATGGTCAAGGTCGGCGACACCACCGTCCGCCTCCCGAAGGAGGACATCGAGCAGGTCCTGAAGGAAGACGGCCCCGAGAAGTAGCGGCCGCGAATCATGTCTCAACTTTTCGATCAAGAGACACTCTAACCCCAAGGAGAAACCCGCGATGAAGATCTCGAAGCTCACTCCGTTGATGCTCGGAACGCCCTGGCGCAACCTGACCTTCCTCAAAGTCGAGACCGACGAGGGGCTCGTCGGCGTGTCGGAGGTGCGGTCGATCCGCTCCGATGCCGTGCTCGGCTACCTGAAGCAGATCGAGAAGCGCTACGTGCTGGGGAGCGACCCCTTCGCGATCGAGCGGCTGGTCCAGCGGGCCTTCGTGGACGACTTCCTCCGGGTGAACGACATCTCGGGCGCGGGGATCGCGCTGGTCGAGATGGCCTGCTGGGACATCATCGGGAAGGCGCTCGGCCAGCCGGTCTACAACCTGCTGGGCGGCGCGACGCGCGACCGGATCAAGGCCTACGCGAACGGCTGGTACACCGTGGAGCGGACGCCCGAGGCCTTCGCCGAGGCGGCGAAGAAGGTGACGGCGAAGGGCTACCGCGCGCTGAAGGTGGACCCCTTCGGCTCGGGCTTCTACGAGATGGAGCGCGGGGAGAAGAACCGGTCGATCGGGCTCGTCGAGGCGATCCGGGGGACGGTGGGGCCGGACGTGGAGATCATGATCGAGATGCACGGCCGCTTCAGTCCCGCGACGGCGATCGACCTCGCGCATGACCTCGAGCCCTTCAAGCCCTCCTGGCTGGAGGAGCCGGTGCCGGCGGACAACCTCGAGGCGCTGGCCAAGGCCTCGGCGAAGATCAACATCCCGGTCGCGACGGGCGAGCGGATCCACACGCGGCACGAGACGCGGCGGCTGCTGGAGCTGGGGGCGGCGGACGTGCTTCAGACGGACATCACGCTTTCGTGCGGGATCCTGGAGGGCAAGAAGATGGCGGCGATGGCGGACGCGTCGTACGTGACGTTTGCGCCGCACAACACGGGGGGCCCGCTGAGCACGGCGGCCTGCCTGCACCTGGCGGCCGGCTGTCCGAACTTCAAGATTCAGGAGCACTTCAACGATTTCGTGGACGCCTGGGTGAAGCAGGCCGCGAGCGGCCCCGGCTATCCGGAGGTGAAGGACGGCTACTTCTCGCTGCCCGGCGGCCCGGGCCTGGGGGTGACGCTGAACGAGGACTTCATCCGCGAGCACCCGCCCAAGGGGGAGACCTTCAACCTGTTCAAGGACGACTGGCACCGGCGGCAGTCGGGGGAGAAGAAGTAGGCCCACAGATTCTCGGGCTCCTTGCGGCGGTCGCGTTGCGTATCGTAACGTGACGTTACGTAAAGTAACGCGGTTTCCGGCCGACCTGCATTTCCACGAAGCATTTCGCTCGGCACGCCTGTTGCGCTGGACGGCTCGTGGAAGTCGAGTCGTACCGGCGCCGGCGGCCGGAGGAGTCGGTCCTCTACCGGGTGGTCCGGG
>JACQFK010000184.1 GCA_016200125.1 Planctomycetota bacterium | reverse complement strand
ACCCTCCCCGCCTTCAACGTGAAAATTGGAAAGTATTCTTCTGATTGTGCGTCCAGGGTGAAAGCGGGGCAGTGGGCCGACGTGGAGATTCCCCTGAGGGAATTCTCTTTTGAAGGCACTCCGATGCTGCCCACGGACCCCGTGGAAAACGTCCGGTTCACGGGATCTTTGGACAAGAGAAGTGGCCAACTGGACATTGATGGGGTACACTTCCTCAGGCGAGTTCGATAGACTCGGAGGGGAGCCGTGACGCTAGCAGCTGGGACGCTCATCGGATTTCTCGCGACCCTCGCCAGCCCCCAGGACGACAAGGCCCTTCAATCCGCCATCCGGAAATTCCAGGAAGACTACTACAAGCTCGGCGCCCGCGAAGACGACAAGATCAGCGCCATCAACTACCTCGCCCAGCACCACCACGAGAAGATCGTCCGGGTCCTCTCGCCGCTCGTCAGCGAGGGTTCCCTTTCCGTCCGCATGATCACGGCCCGGGCGCTTTCCCAGTTCTCCGGGATCGATCTCGCCGGCAAGGAGCTCCTGTCGAGCCTGCAGGCGCAGGCCAACTCCGGGAAGAAGATGTCGGCCGTCCGGATCGAGATCCTCCGGGCCCTGGGCGCGCTGCGCTACAAGCCCGCCGCCGCGGACATCGTCAAGCTCATCCCGGACCGCGAAGTGTGGGTCGCCAAGGCGGCGATCGACGCGATCGGCAAGATCCGGGTGGCGGAGGCGGTCGCGCCGCTGATCAAGGCGTTGAGCCGCATCGAGAGCAAGGAAGGGGACGCCGAAGTCACCGTCAATCCCCTGGACGACCTCATCGAGGGCGTCAGCAAGGGGAATCTCTACCGCACGGATGCGCGGCAGCCGAAGAGGCCCACCGAGCGCGAGCTGCTGCGGGAGCCCCTCCAGACCGCGCTGCAGTCGATCACCAAGCAGTCCTGCGGCGGCGCCAAGGACTGGGACGCCTGGTGGTCGAAGAACAAGGCGACCTTCAGCGTCACCGACTGAGCGGCCCTCCTCAGGGCACCTGTTTCCGCGCCATCACCAGCCCCTGCATGTTCGTCCGGAACTTGTCCAGGAGCGCGCGCGGCACGGTGGCGCCCGAGTCGTCGAGCTTCTCCTGCGCGGCCGTGTAGAGGATCTGCGCGTTCTTGAAGTCAAACAGCGCCTTCATCCCCTCGTCGATCCAGGTGGCGTTGTCGCTGGCGGCCTTCGATTTCTCCAGGTGGCTTTTGCCCGACTCGTGGAGCTCGTCGGCCTTCTTGATCATCTCCTCCACCGTCTTGGGCATGGCCAGGTTCCCGGGGACCGGCCCGGCCGGCAGGGGCTGGGGGGCGGGCCGGGGGACCTGGGCCACCGCGCCGCCCTCGGATTCGGGCAGGGGCGCCAGCGCCAGGGGCGGCTGGGGCGATTTCGCCAGGTCCGCCGCCTGCTTGGTCAGCTTCTCGACGAGCGCGTAGCGTTCGTACTGGGCGCTGCCCTCGTAGTATTCGCGGCGACCCGCGCCCCAGCACTCCTCGCATTCGCCGGCGCCTCCCTTGCACTTCGGGCAGACGACCTCGACGAAATCCGTCGTGAGCTTGGCGGTGGGGTCGGCCCCCTTCTTCGCCTCTTCGAGCCGCCGGGTCAGGTCGAGCTGGCGGTTGGCCCGGCGCTGGCGCTCGTCGAGCCATCCCTTGATCTCGCCCGCCTGGTCGACGAGGATCTTGGAGAGGACGGGCGCGGCGGGGAGCGCCTTCGCGATCCAGGCCGCGTCGCCGTAGCCCTTGCAGGCGGCGCAGGCGATCATCGCGGCGCCCTCGCACTTGTCGCAGGTCACCATCGCCTTGCCCTTGCCCTGGCAGACGGAGCAGGGATCCGTCTTCTTCCCGGCGCAGCGGTCGCAGGCGACGTGGCCCGCGGCGCAGATCTCGTAGTCGCCGAAGAAGCGGCGGGCTCCCTGGGAGCTGAGCGGGCGGAGCTGGCCCTTGTTGTCGTTGACCTTGACCTTCGCCTTGCCGCTGAAGACGAAGAGTTTCATCTCGCTCCAGAACTTCGAGCAGGGCTGGTTGGTCGAGCCGTTGGTCTTCGCTCCCGTCTTCGTGTTGACCGACTCGGTGTGGAGCTGGAAGGAGCCGCCCGTGCAGGGGCTCATCTGGTAGGTGAGCGTCTGGGGGTCGAGCGTCGCCCGGACGGACTTGCCCTTGTCGTTCTTGATCATGACGGAGGCGGGCCGCTCGGCGACCAGGACGAGGGTCCCCTTGTAGCCGCGGTGGTCCAGCTGGCCGGAGCCGTCGCAGAGCAGGCAGGGCACCGAGCCCCTGGCCTCGCAGCGGACGCAGGGTCCGAGCACGAGCCCCGCCTGGCAGGCGGCGCAGGGGGCAGCGCCCAGGCCCTTGCAGGTGGCGCAGCCTGTCGGGATCTTCCGCGGCGCCTTGGAGAGGAAGACCAGCCGCATGAGCTGGCGGGAGAACTCGGGGGCGTAGATCTCCGTCAGCAGCGCCGCCCGGGTGAAGGGCAGCTCCGCCTGGTCGCCCTTGCCGTCGGTCCAGGCCTTCATCCCGGCCGCGACGTCCTGGGTGACCTGCTTGGCGATGCCGGCGCGGGCGAGCTTCTGCGCGGGCTCGCCCGGGTGCTCGGCCAGGAATTTCAGCGCGGCGACCGGGTCGCTGCCGCGCATCGTCTCGAATTTCTTCGCGACGTCGTCCTGCGGGCCCGCGGCGAGAAGCAGCGGGGCGAACGCGGCGCTGTGGATGAAGTCTCTGCGGTTCATATAGATCCCACTCTACTGGACGGAAATCCGCTCCCAATACTTCTACAATCTGCGGCCCATAATGGGCTCGCCATTTTCATCACCGATGAGACCCCGCCGTCCCCCTCCGCCGGAGCCGATCGTCCCCAAATAAGCAGGGCGCCCGTGGATGGTAGGAGGGCGCCCTGGTATTGGGGGAAGAAAGTTTTCCGTCGTCGGTCAGCTCATGTCGGCCCTCAGCATCGGCTGTATCCGCAGGGACAGTTCAGGCAGCCCTCCTGGACGCCCACCTCCTCGGCGCGCGCGCCGTGGGAGAGCGCCAGCTTCACCAGGCTGCCCACCACCTCGGCCATCGCGCCCTCGGCCGCCGGGAGCCGCGCCGAGGGTCCGTTTTTCAGCGCCATCGGCTGCGACTTCCGCGAGCGGTCGCGGTAGACCGTCACGCCCTTGAGGGTCCCCTCGAGCGCGAGGTCGAAGACCCGGCGGACGTCCTCGACGGTCGCCTCCGCGGGGAAGTTGACGGTCTTGGACACGGCGTTGTCGGTCGACTCCTGGAAGGCGGCCTGCATCCGCAGGTGGCGTTCGGGGGCGACGTCGTGGGCGCAGGCGAAGATCTCGCGCCAGCGGGCGGGGATCTCGTCGATGCCGCGGCAGGAGCCTTCGCGGATGAGCCGCTCGATGAGGCCGGGCGAGGCGAACTTTTCCCGCTCGGCCACCTCCTGGAAGTACGCGTGGACCTCCGTGAGCTGCTCCCCGTTGAGGATCTGGCGGACGAAGGCGAGCGAGTAGAGCGGCTCGATGCCGGCCGAGCAGCCCGCGAGGATCGAGATCGTCCCCGTCGGCGCGACGGTGGTGACCATGGCATTGCGCATCGGCGCGCCGGAGCCGAAGTAGGGGTGGCCCGCGGCCCAGGCGCTCCCGGGCCAGTTCGGGAAGGGGCCCCGGTCGCGCGCGAGGTCCTGCGAGGCCTTCCAGGCCTCGTCCCGGATGAAGCGCATGACGCTGCGCCCCAGCGCCGCCGCCTGGTCCGAGTCGTAGGGCACGCCCAGCCGGTAGAGCATGTCGGCCCAGCCCATCACGCCCAGCCCGATCTTGCGATTGCCCTTGACGATCTCCTCGATCTGCGGCTTGGGATAGGCGTTGACGTCGATCACGTCGTCGAGGAAGCGGACGGCGAGCGCGGCGGTGTCGGCCAGGGCCTTCCAGCGGATGCGGCTTTCCGGCGAGGTGGCGGTGGCCAGCGTGCCGGCGGGCTCGACGAAGCGGGAGAGGTTGATCGACCCGAGGTTGCAGGCCTCCCAGGGGAGCAGCGCCTGCTCGCCGCAGGGGTTGGTCGCCGTGATCTCGCCGAGCGCGGGCGTCGGGTTGAAGCGATTCACCCGGTCGACGAAGAACAGCCCCGGCTCGCCCGATTCCCAGGCGCGGCGCACCGCGAGGTCGTAGAGGTCCCGCGCGGTCCAGTCCCGGTCGCCGCAGCCCGTGATGGCGCCCTCGGCGTCGCGCACCTTCTCGCGCAGCGGGGTCTTCTTGCCGGTGTGGGGGTCGACGACATAGTGCTTCAGGTTGCCGCGCAGCGCGCGGAGGAATTCGTCGGTCACCGCGATCGACAGGTTGAAGTTCGTGAGTTCGCCCGGCTCGGACTTCGCGTTGATGAAGTCGAGGATGTCGGGATGGTCCACCCGGAGGATGGCCATGTTGGCGCCGCGGCGGAAGCCGCCCTGGTGGATCGCGTCGGTGGCGGCGTTGAAGACCCGCATGAAGCTGAGGGGCCCGCTCGCGCGGCCGTGGGTCGACTCCACGCGCGTCGACTCGGGTCGAATGCGCGAGAAATCGAAGCCCGTGCCGCCGCCGGTCTTGTGGATGAACGCGGCGGAGCGGAGGGTGTCGAAGATCCCCTCGTCCTTGTCGTCGATGATCGCGTCGGCGACGGGGAGGACGAAGCAGGCGAAGTACTGGCCCAGCCGTCGCCCGGCGTTCATGAGCGAGGGCGAGTTCGGGAGGAAGTCGAGGGCCGCCATCATGCGGTAGAAGCGGCCGGCGGTCTCCTGGAGGCGGGCGTCGTCCGCCCCGTGAATCCGCTCCCCCAGCGCCACGTGCAGCGCTACGCGCCAGAGCATCTCCTCGGCGCTCTCCGAGGGGCGGCCGTGCTCGTCCTTGAGCAGGTAGCGCTTCTCGAGCACCGCCCGCGCGTTGGGGCCGAGAGAGACGGGGAGATCGGGGCGGATGAACCGTCCCAGGGCGTGGATGCCTCCCCCGTCCAGGTGCCTCTCCATTCTGCCTTCTTCCCCTGAACGCACGATTACTAGTGCGTCGGGCGAAATTCTACCACAAGGGATGGGGCGATTCAAGCCGCGGGGCCCCGGCCGGAATCGGGGGGATTCTTGGCTGGTCCTGCCGTACGGGCTAGAATAGACTCAGACAGGGAGGAACCCATGAGCATCCTGATGGTTCTGGCCGTCCAGTCGCTTCTGGCGAGCCCCTCGGCCGACGAGGAGCTGCCGAAGTTCGGATACTACGAGCCGCGAATCGGCCACGGCGAGCCCTATCCCTGGATCGGGATCGAGCCGATGGCGCTCTGGACCTCCTTCGAAGGGGGCCTGCACGTCAGGAACGTCTGGGGCTTCGGCGCGGATGCGACCGTGACGCTCGACTACGGCACGCGCGCCTTCCTCGGGTTCCGCCTCGGCTACCTGGGATGGAACACCCGGACGGACGGCTCGGCGGGCCTCCCGGCCGAGGGAGTCCGGATCCGCCAGTACCGGGTCGGCGTGTTCGGATCCTTCCCCTTCCGCTTCCTGGAGTTCGGCATCGGCGCGAACGTGGGCGGCTACCGCTTCCGGAGGGTGGGCCAGAACGACACGGCGGGCTTCTTCGAGTTCGAGGCGATGCTGGGCGCCCGTCCCTCCGAGTTCGTGTGGATCGGCTTCGTCGCGATGCAGACGCTGACCGTGACCGATTTCAACCACGCGTCGGACCACGGCTACGCCAACTACTCCATCGGCCCGGCCGTCGAAGTGCGCTTCTAGGCGCGGCCTCAGGGGTCAGGAGGGGAATCCGGCGCTTCCCTGGATGCCTGATGCTCAGCGGGGCGTGAAGGTCGTGTAGCAGGAGGGGCACTGCACGCGGCCGCTGGCATCGAGCGCGGCGTTGAAGACGTGCTCGCAGATGACGCACTCGCACTTCTGGCGCATCACCGTGGGCCCTTTGGCGGGCTTCGGCGTGCCCACCGGCGGGAGCCCCGCCTTCACCGAACGCATCACCTGCGTGGCGAACTCGGCATCCGTCCGGGTGGAGTCCGTCGGCTTGCCCTCCTTGAGCGGGCCCTTGCACTTGGGGCAGTCGATCTTCTTGCCCTCTGAGAGCGTGAGCACGGTGAAGGAGAGCTTGCAGGCGGGGCAGCTCATGATCTTCTTGAGCTGCTTGTCCAGGATGTCCTTGACCTGGATCGCGGTCAGGAAGCCCTTGAAGACGAGGATCTCGCCCAGCGAGCGCGACTCGCCCGGCTCGGCCTGGAGCCGCAGGCACTGGTTCACCTCGTCGGGGGTGACGAGCCCGAGCTTGATGGCGAGCTTCCAGAAGAGCACCGACTCCTTGCGCTTCTTCACGAGCGGATCGACGAGGTCCAGGTTCTGCTGCTGGATCTCCAGGATCCGGACGTGCTGCTGGGCCGTGAGGTAGCCCTTCTCCACGAGGAGGTCGCCCAGGCGCGGCGCGGGCTGGTGGGGGGACTGGAGCTGGAGCTGCAGCCGGGTGCATTCGTCGATGTGCGCCTGGGTGCAGAAGCCCTCGTTCAGGGCGATCTTTCCGAAGAGCAGTTCACCGCTCGCGGGCACGGGTTACTCCCACTCGATGGTCGAAGGCGGCTTGGAGCTGATGTCGTACACGACGCGGTTCACGCCCTTGACCTCGTTGACGATGCGTGTGCTGATGGAGGCCAGGACGTCGTAGGGGATCCGGGCCCAGTCCGCGGTCATCCCGTCGAGGCTCTCCACGATGCGGACGGAGACGACCTCCTGGAAGGTCCGCTCGTCGCCCATGACGCCGACGCTCTTGACGGGGAGCAGCACGGCGAAGTACTGCCAGACCTTCTCCTGCAGCTTCGCCTTCTCGATCTCCTGGCAGACGATCTCGTCGGCCTCCCGGAGCACCTCGAGGCGCTCCGGCGTGATCAGCCCGGGGCAGCGCACGGCGAGGCCGGGGCCGGGGAAGGGCTGACGTTTGACGAGCTCCTCGGGCAGGCCGAGCTCGCGGCCGATGCGGCGCGCCTCGTCCTTGAAGAGCGTCCGGAGCGGCTCGATGAGCCTGAAGCCCAGTTCGGCGGGGAGGCCGCCCACGTTGTGGTGGGTCTTGATCTTGGCGGAGGGGCCGCCGCTGGCCGAGCGCGACTCGATGACGTCGGGGTAGAGCGTGCCCTGCGCCAGGAACTTCACCTGCTTGAGGGGGCGCGCGGCCGCCTTGAAGATGTCGATGAAGGTGTGGCCGATGATCGTGCGCTTCTTCTCGGGGTCCGTGACGCCCTTGAGCTTGTTGAGGAACTTGTTGGCGGCGTCGACGACGACGAGGTTCACGTGCATCCGCTTCTCGAAGAAGTCGCGGACCTTCTTGGCCTCGCCCTTGCGGAGCAGGCCGTTGTCGACGAACACGCAGGTGAGGCGGCTGGAGACCGCCTTGTGGACGAGGGCCGCGACGACGCCGCTGTCGACGCCGCCGGAGAGGGCGCAGAGGATGTGGTCCTTGCCCGCGGTGCGGCGGATCTCGGCGATGGCGTTGTCGACGTAGGACTTCATCTCCCAGTCGCCGCGGCAGCCGCAGATCGCGTAGAGGAAGTTGCGGATGATCTGGGTGCCGTAGGGCGTGTGCTGGACCTCGGGATGGAACTGGACGCCGTAGAACGCGCGCTTCTTGTGGCGCACGGCGGCCCAGGGGCAGTTCTTCGAGGAGGCGAGGACTTCGAACTCCTTCGTCGTGGCCTCGACCTTGTCGCCGTGGCTCATCCAGACCTGCGTGTCGTTGGGCACGCCGCGGAAGAGCTTGTCGGCGCTGCTCTTGATGGCCAGGTCGGTGCGGCCGTACTCGCGGTCGGAGGCGGCCGTCACCTTGGCGCCGAGGAGCTTCGCGCCGAGCTGGAGGCCGTAGCAGATCCCGAGGATCGGGACGCCGAGTTCGAAGATCTTCGGATCGCAGGTGGGGGCGCGGCGCTGGTAGACGCTCGCGGGGCCGCCCGAGAGGATGATCCCCTTCAGGCGGTGTTTCTTGAGCGCGTCGGGCGAGACGTCCGGGGGGAGGATCTCGCAGTAGACGCTGGCTTCACGGGTGCGGCGGGCGATCAGCTGGGTGTACTGGGAACCGAAGTCGAGGATGCCAACGTAGTCGTTGTCGGCCATTCTAGGGGTTCCTCATGGGCGTTGATTCAAGGGCTTGCGAATCGTCGACGGTGGACCGGCGGGCCGCCACATCCCCCTCTCCGGGAATCGCCCGGAATTCCCGATTTTCCGCCCCCGTCAGGCCCGTACATTAAAGTCTTTGCGGAGGACGGTCAAGAGTTCTTTGAAATTCTTGAGCTCGTGGACCGCCTTCGTGCGCCCCTGCTCGGAGCCGTGGCGGCCGCGGCGGATGTGGACCGTGACCATGCCCAGGACGTTGGCGGGATCGATGTCCTGCGTGGGATGATCGCCCACGTACATCGTCTCCTTGGGCTGGACGCCGACCTCCTCGCAGGCCCGCTGGTAGAGCTTGGGGTTGGGCTTGGAGATGCCGATCTGGTCGGAGATGAAGATCGCCGTGGGGGTGAAATATTCGTACAACCCGAGCCGCAGCAGCTTGTCGGCCTGCTTCTGCTGCAGGCCCGCCGTGATGATGCCCCGGACGAGGTCGGTCCTGGCCAGCCGGGCCAGGACCGGCGGCACGTCGGGATAGGGCCGGAGCTGGCGGACCTTCGCATCGTGGTAGGCGTGGACGCCGGCCGCCACGAGGATCGCCGGGTTCACCCCGTCGAAGGCCCGCCGCGGCAGGCGCAGAAGCAGCTTGTCGAAATGGTGCTCGTAGTTCGACGAGAACTCCGAGATGACCTCGGACAGCTCGCGCAGGATGTGGTCGGCGGGCAGGCGCAGCCCGTGGCGCCGCATCGCGTCCACCGCGCCCCGCCGCGCCCGGTTGGCGAACTCCGTGGTGGAGAAAAGCGTGTCGTCGATGTCGAAGAAGATCGCCTTCAGGCTCATGAAGCCGTGATCCTACCCCAGGACGCATCGAGCATCAAGAATCCCCCGTCCGGCCGCCGATTCGCGATTCTCCGTTCTCGATTCTACCAAAATGAAAGACCCCCGTCGCGTCTCCGCGACGGGGGTCTTTCAACGGTTTGACGGTTTAGAACTGCTGGTTCTCGCGCTCCGCGAGGTCGATGATCTCGGGCGTCACGAGCATGAGCAGGCGGCGCCGCTCGTCGACCTTGGCCTTGCGGGTGAAGAAGAAGTTGATCAGGGGGATGTCCTCGAGGAAGGGCACGCCCGAGTGCATGTCCTTCATCTGGATGTCCTTGAAGCCGGTGATCATGATCGTCCCGCGGTCCGGGCAGGTCACCGTCGTCTCCGCCTTCTGCAGCACGACGTAGGGCAGCTGCAGCAGGATGTTCAGGCCGGGACGGATGCTGACCGTCCGCATCGTCTGGAGCTGGGCCAGCGAGGGCCGCATCTCGAGGGTGACGTACTTGCGGTCGTTCGAGACGATGGGGCGGACGTCGAGCACCACGCCGCTCGTCAGGATGCCCATGATCGGGTCATAGGCGGCGGCCAGGGTCGAGACCTGGGGCTCGTAGTCCTGGATGTAGGCGATCTGCGTGAGAAACATCACGTGCGAGCGCTGCGTGTTGAACACCGTCACGCGCGGGGCCTGGACCAGCGTCGCCTTCTGGCCCTTGTGCAGGGCGCGGAGGGCCATCTGGAGGGCCTGCTCGCCCAGCCACTCGTACTGGAGGCCCAGGCCGCCCTGGCTCACCAGCCGGTTCTGGGTGGGGTCGATGCCGATGCCCAGCAGGGGGTCGAACTTGAGCAGCGTGTGGAAGGTCTGGGCCCGCACGTCCCAGGATTCCATGCGCGCGGTCTCCTGCGAGGAGAAGCCGGCGCCCACCTGGCCCGTGGCGTCGTCGAGCGACGTGTTGCCCAGCATGGGCGTGTCGGTGCCCGGCAGGGCCGCGTTCGCCCGGTTGATGATGTCCACCCCGACGTCGTCGAGGAAGTCGTCGTAGGCCGAGACGAAGCGGCAGGTCACCGACACCATCGTGCCGGTGTAGCTGCGCAGCTTGCCCAGGAACTCGCGCAGCTCGCGGTGCACGCGGGGCGGCGCGTTGACCAGCAGCTGCTGGTTCGGCGTCTTCTCGATCGTCTGTTCGCCCTCCCAGGTGCCGGGCGAGATGTTCTCCTTGATGAGGTCGACGATCTGCTCCTCGCCGACCGACGACTCCTTGGGCTCGTCCAGCGTGAAGGTGGCGCCCGTCAGGGGGCCGCCGCCGCCCTTCTGGGGCGACACGAGCTCGACCTTGGGGCCCGCGAAGTCCTGCAGCTTCACCAGGATGTCGCGGATGTCGTGGAGCTCGAGGACGCTGCCGCCGCCGGCCTTCTTGGGGTCGGTCAGCAGGACGACCTTCTCCTCCGTGATGTGATAGTCCAGGTTGAACTGCGAGAGGAGGAGCTTGAGCACGTTCTTGAGGACCAGGTCCTTCACCTTGAAGGTGACGGGCTTGTCGGGGTCCACCTTGTCGCGGACCGCCGCGTCGAGGAGGATGTTGAGGCCCGAGAAGTCGCGGATGAAGGCCAGGATGTCCTCGAGCTTCGTGTTCTCGAAGGCGAGGTCGATCTTCATCGTGTCGAGCTTGCGGTTGATCGCCAGGATGTCGGGGTCGGCCTCGGCGTCGGCCGCGCCGCCCTCGGTCTTGATGACCGACTCGGTGATGCGCTTCGAGATCTCGGCCCACTCCTCGCGGGAGGGGAAGCGCACGGACTGGGACCAGGGGATGACCGCCTGCTCGTCGTCGTCGGTGAGCTTCTTCCACTGCTCGACCTTGCGGGCGAGGATGCTGAAGTACTCCTCCTTGTGACGGGTCTTCTCCGAGTCCTCCTTCAGCTCCCGCGCCACGGTGTAGTGCGGGTCGATGATGAGGATCTCCTCGCAGAGCTTGATGCAGCGGTCGAACTTCTTCTGGTCGAAGGCCATGTAGGCCAGCTCCAGGAGGTGGGCGATCTTCCGCGTCACCTCGCGCTTGGTGGCGATCTCGTGGGCGGCGGCCTCGGCCTCGGCCATCCGCTTCTTCTCCTCCTCCGTGCGGCGCTCCTCCAGGATCCGGGCGTTGCGCGCCTTGACGATGGAGTCCTTCACGAGGGGAAGGAGGTCGTTCATCGCCTTCACTTCGTAGGGGATGTTCAGGATCTTGAACTCGGCGTTCTCGAACTCCTTGACCGCCTGCTCGAACATGCGGGCGTTCAGGTAGCGCTCGCCGTCGCGGACGTGCTTGGTGATCTCGATCTGGGCCTGCTCGATGCGGACCCGGAAGTCGTCGCGGGCGTCCTCGGCGATCGACCGGGCGCCCAGCTCGGGCCGGCCGCCCACGGTGATGCGGTTCACGTCGTTGAGCAGCTTGCGGGCGGCAACGTTCTCGTGCCAGGCCTCGACCGCCTTCTGGGCCTCGATCTTCGCCTTGTCGAAGTCGCCCCGGTTGTTGAACATGAGCGCCGCCTCGTAGTGGCGCTGCGATTCGTAGATCTGCTGCTGCTCCTGGGCGCTGCGGCCCCGGGCCAGCTCCGTGGCGATCTTCTCCATCTCGGGCGTCGAGGCCTGCACCTGGACCGCCTTCTGCGTCTCGGGAGAGGGCGGAGGGGTGCCGGGCTCCTGGATCGCCGGGTCGGGCAGCACGGGCCGGGAGGCGTCCTCTCGCGGAGCCGCCCCGCCGCCGCAGCCGATCCCCGCCGCCAGCGCGAGGAGCGCCACCGCCGTCATGAACCGAAGGCTGCGATCGCTCATGATACCAGTCCTCCTGCTACCCCGACCGCCTCGGACAACCCGTTCGATGCCATATCCCTTTTTCCCGACCCTTCGACTCGCTCCGCTCGCTCAGGGTGAGCGGCCGGCAGGGTCCCCACGATGTTCCGGCCGCTCAGAAGCGCCGCCGCTCCTCTTCGCCGGGGATGATGATCCGGACCCGGCAGATGATGAGCGTCTGCTTGCGCTGCAGGCCCTTCACCTTGAGCGAGCCGATGTTG
>JACQFK010000183.1 GCA_016200125.1 Planctomycetota bacterium | reverse complement strand
CGCTCCGGACGACGGCGAGCTCGATCGACTCGTTGGTCTGGTAGGCGACGCGGCCGAGGGGAAGCTGGATCAGGAGCTGGGCCTCTTCGCCGGCGGGCGCCGGGACGGCGAGGAGGGCGAGCAGCAGGGCCGCGAGGGTCATGAGTCGCATGGAATTCTCCTTGAGTTCGTTCCGACAACCCTCGGTTGGCGGAAGCCCCGGGATCCGGTGGAAAATTCGCTCCGCTTGGTAGAATAGGCCCGTGAAAGTCCTGGGATTCGTTCCCCTTCTCCTCGTCGCCGGCTGTTCGAGCTTCGACCGCGACTGGGACTCCTGGCGCCCGACCTCGGCGCAGGCGGTCTCTCCGCTGGCGGGACGCTGGGAGGGGATCTGGCACAGCGACGCCAGCGGCCACGAGGGCTCCCTGCGATGCCTGATCACCAGCCAAAATAGCGCTTATCACGCGCGGTATGACGCCACCTACACCTGGTGCTGCCTGCCCCTGGGCTTCGAATACACGCTCCCCGTGGAGGCGGTGGGGGACGGCCGGACCGTGAGACTGCGGGGGGGCGCGGAGCTGGGCTGCTGGATCGCCGGCGGCTGGTATGAGTACGAGGGGATCGTGGAGCAGGGGGAATTCATCGCCTCGTACCACTCCAGCTTCGACCACGGGATCTTCCGGATGAAGCGCCTGGAGTAGGGTCTCCCGCTCCTCTCTTTCCGCCGTGCTACAATTCAGCAGTTCATGGAAAACTCGACTTTCCTCGCGCAGATCGCCCTCGAGCTGAAATTCGTCCAGCCCGAGGAGCTCGGCGAGGCGCTCCGCCTCCAGGAGGAGGCGATGCAGCAGGGCAGGGAGCTGCTGCTGGGCCAGATCCTTGTCGAGCGCGGCTGGCTCAAGCCGGTGGACCTGGACGCGCTGCTGAAGGAGCAGCGGAGACGGCTCGACGCCAATCCCGGCCTCACGCGCTACGAGCTCCGGCAGCGCGTGGGCGAAGGGGCGACCGCGGTGGTCTACCACGCCTGGGACCGCGAGCTCGACCGGCCGGTCGCGGTCAAGCTCCTGCGCGACGAGGTCTCGCTCGACCCGCTCGGCCGCCAGCGCTTCCACCAGGAGGTCGAGGCGGCGATGAAGATCTACCATCCCAACCTCGTTTCGGTCTTCGGCGCCGGGGAGGCCTCCGGGCGGCCCTACCTCGTGATGGAGCTGGTCAAGGGCAGGGCCCTGTCGGAGATCTTCAAGCAGCGTCGCTCCGACGAGCGGGAGATCGCCGGGTGGATCGAGCAGGCCGCGCGCGGCGCGGCGGCGGCCCACGCCCGCGGCATCATCCACCGCGACCTGAAGCCCGCCAACATCCTCGTGACCGGCGCCGGCGAGGTGAAGGTCACCGACTTCGGCCTCGCGCGCGACACCGACGCGACGAAGGCGATCACGGCGGTGGGCTCGGCGCTGGGGACGCCGATGTACATGTCGCCGGAGCAGGTCTCCGCGAAGCCCTCGACGCCGCGCACGGACGTCTACGCGCTGGGGATCATCCTCTACGAGGGGCTGACGGGGACGCCGCCGCACGCGGGCCGGGGGGTGATGGAGATCTACAAGAAGACCATGCTGGAGGTCCCGATCCCTCCCAGCCGGAAGAACCCCAAGGTCTCCCCCGCGCTCGACGCCATCGTGATGAGGACGCTGCAGAAGCCGCCGGAGCTCCGTCATCCCGAGGGGGGCGCCCTGGCGGACGACCTGGCGGCCTTCCTGGGGAGAAAAATCGCCTGACCGGTTTGTCCCTCGCGCGCGCTCAAAATGGCATACTATGGGGGGAGCGGCGCGGGAGAACGGCTTCAGCCCATGTGCACGGTCAAGAAGGACAAGATCGAGATCCTCCTCCTCTCCGCTCTTCGCATCCAGAACGGGATGCCCGCGCTGTCGGCCTACGAGCTCCTCCAGGACAAGGGGGCCTGCCTCGCCCATTTCTGCGAGGCGGTGCTGGCGCTCTCCCGCGCGGGCTCCATCCGGTCGAGCGATGCCGCCCATCCCCTCTCGGCGGACCTCGCCCCCAAACAGATCCTCGAGCTGGGACTCGAGCCGGAGGCCGGGCCCGACCCGCGCCCAAAGCCGGGGAAGGAGGTCCGGATCCTTTCCCAGGGCTTCAAGGTCTACCTGGACCAGCCGCTGGGCCGCGGCAGCTTCGGCATCGTCTACAAGGGGGAGCAGGTCCGGCTGAGGCGGCCCGTCGCCGTCAAGATCCTGCGCCTGAGCCTGCTGCCCAAGGATGTGCCCCGCGACTGGTTCCTCGAACGCTTCCGCCGCGAGCCCTGGATCATCGCGCGCATCAACCATCCCCACATCGTCCAGGTGATCGATTGCGGCGAGGAAAAGGATGAACTGTGGTACGCGATGGAGTACCTGCCCGGGGGGACGCTCCTGGAGCGGATCCGGCGCGACGGCCGGCTCGCGCCGCACGAGGTCCGGAGCTATTTCCTGGCCCTGGCGGAGGCGCTCGACGCGGCCTCGCGCGAGGGGATCCTCCACCGGGACGTGAAGCCGGGCAACGTGTTCGTCAACGGGCTGAAGCTGGCGGACTTCGGACTCGCCAAGATCCCGCCGATCCGCGGCGAAGAGGGAATCCCCGGCGTGACGACCCCGAAAGCGGCGATCGTGGGAACGCCCCCCTACATCGCCCCGGAGCGGGCGAACTTCCAGTCGGGCGACCAGCGCTCGGACATCTACTCGCTCGGGGCCACGATGTACCACGCGGCGAGCGGGCGCACGCTGTTCGACCTGGATCTGTCCGACAAGGCGAAGTGGTACCGTCACCATCTCAGCGTCGAGCCCGAGCCGCTGGCCGACCGCGTCCCCGGCCTTCCGAAGGATCTGGCGCGGATGATCCACCGCTGCCTGGAGAAGAATCCCAACGACCGCTTCCGCTCGTTCGAATCGCTGGTGGAGCAGCTCAAGAAACGGCCGCCGACGGAATAATTGCGGCCGGCGCGGGGTCGAACGGGAAGCCGCTGAAGGAGAATCCGATGACGACGATGGGCCGGCGCGACCTGATCCGCTGGGGCATGGCAGGACTCGGTGCGGCCGCCGCAGGCCCCCGCCTCGGGGCCCAGGAGGCGAAGCGCGGCGCCCTCGCCGAGCAGCTGGTGCTCACGCCGAAGCAGACGGAAGGACCCTTCTACCCGGTCAAGCTGCCCCTCGACACCGACAACGACCTCCTCGTCGTGAACGACAGCCTCACCGCGGCCGTGGGCGAGATCACCCACCTGAGCGGGCGCATCCTGGATTCCAAGGGGGATCCGATCCGCAACGTGCTCGTCGAGATCTGGCAGGTCGACAACGCGGGCGCCTACCTTCACGACGGCACGAGCAACAAGGACAAGCGGGACAAGAACTACCAGGGCTTCGGACGCTTTCTGACCGGGTCGACGGGCGAGTACTACTTCCGCACGATCAAGCCCGTGCCCTATCCCGGGCGCACGCCGCACATCCATTTCGCCATCAAGATGAAGGGCCGGGAGAAGTGGACCACCCAGTGCTACGTGAAGGGCCACCCGGGCAACGAAAAGGACGGCATCTACAAGAGCATCAAGGACGACCAGCAGCTCGAGTCGGTCACCATCGACTTCGCCGCGATCAAGACCTCGAAGATCGGCGAGCTGAGCGCGCGTTTCGACGTCGTCATGGGATTCACTCCGGCCGCCGACTGATTTCTGTTACGCTGGGGCCCGGCGGAGGTCCCAGATCCATGAACTCATCGTTCCGCATCGGGCTCCTGGCCGGCTTGATCGCCGGCGCGTTCGCGACGCTGGTCGTCACCGCGATCCTCAGGCCGAGACCCGAGCCGGCGCCGCCTCCCCCGCCCGCGAGCTCGGCGCTCGTCGAGGTCTCCGCCGCCCTCAAGGAGGAGAATCGCGTCCTCCGCGAGAAGGTGGCGGAGCTCGAGAAGGCGAAAGCCGCCCCGCCCAGGAAGGAAGAAAAGCCCGAGGCCGAGAAGCCCGCCGGCCCCGAGCTCAAGGAGCGGTTCGCGAAGATGATCGAGGCGGAGGGCAAGTCCGGTTTCCCTGAAGCGCTCGCCGCCCTCAAGGCCTCGGGCAAGCCGGCGATCGAGTTCCTG